>JAAZIE010000050.1 GCA_012510305.1 Bacillota bacterium
ATTCTAATCGATCTGATATTGTATTTATGCAGGTTGGGGGCATTGTTCAGCGCCACATACATGGTCGGAACACCGTGCAAGAGGGTCGGTTTCTCTTTGTCAATGGTCTTAAGCACATCATCAACAACAAAACGGGGCAGCATCACCACCTTGCCCCCGGTTAACAGCGAAAGATTCATCGCCAGGCTCATGCCATAACTATGGAAAAATGGCAGCGCCGCCAGTAAAATCTCGCCCCCCTCTTTATAATCCGGGCACCATTTGGTAATTTGCAAAACATTGGCCAGAGCGCTGATATGATTAAGCACCGCTCCCTTGGCCACACCGGTAGAGCCGCCGGTATACATGAAGAGCGCCCTGTCCCCGGCGGCAACTTTGACGGGAGCGGGTTTTTTGCCCATGTTCATCTTGACCAACCCGGTAAAACTATAATCATCCGGAGCAATTTTGGCCCGGTCACCTTCCTTTTTTTCCTTGGCAAGGGTATAAAGAATACGCAATCCACCGGGAAAATAGTCTTTGATGTTGGCCACAATAACATTTTTCAGAGCTGTTTGCGGCTGAATTTCCTTGACCATCTTGTAAAACCGGGTCAGGGTAACGATGGTAGTTGCCCCGGAATCCTTGAGCTGGTAAGCCAGCTCGCGGGCAACGTACATTGCATTGCATGGAACCACGATTGCACCGATGGCCATGGCCCCATAACATGCAATCGGAAACTGCGTACAGTTGGGCAGGTGCAAGGCGACGCGATCGTCTTTTTTAACTCCCAGTTCCTGCAGGGCAACGGCGAAAGCATCGACCATCGTCAGCAGCTCACGGTAAGTAAATTCGCGGCCAAAAAAAGAAACTGCCTTGTTTTCGGGATACAGTTTTACGATCTCTTTGAACTTTTCATAGACAGATATTTGGGGATAATCGATGCTGTGCGGAACGGTGGGCTCGTAACTTTTCAACCAGATCTTTTCCACACTGATACCCCTTTTCGATAATAAGTTATCCGGGAGAACAGCAAAGCTGATCAACAGAGCGGCACTCTTCTTTATAGCACCCCCCCGGGGCCGTAATGAAATGAACGCGCAACAATGGCTGTATGGCACCTGAAAATACCGGAACAGCGCCTCTCAATTGCATTAATATTCTACACTCTTCCCAATATTCCTGCAGCAGGCATACCGGCGATTGATCTTATTCAGGTGCCGGCTGAAAGATTCCGCGATCCCCATGAGCGCGTTTTTGTAGAAAATGGCAACCCGCCGGGCGACGCCTTTTGATCTTCGTTTCTGCTTGCGGATTATAAAATAGCGAATTACGGTTAGACTCTAAGATCTGCCGGCGTCACAGGCGGTAAACCGCGATTACCGGGATGCAAAAACCCGGTTTACCGGCGCCTGTGAGTTGACAGGAGCAAATAAAAAAAAGTATAATTGGAACACAGCCCATCTCGCTGATCAATGAAAGGGTGAAAGTAGCATGAAAAGTGGGGAAATTGTTGGTGATTTCCAAGAAGCGGTTGAAGGAGTATTAATTCGTCATCGCAGCATTTTGGATTGCCTCTCCAAATTTCATGAATCCACCTCGCGTACCAACCGGGCTATAATCAAAACCGTCACCGATTGCGGTTGTATCTCGATCAAGGCGATTAAACAACAATTTCCGCAAAAGGATTCTTTAAAAGAATGCTGCAAGCATATGGACTCGCATATAAAAGGGGAGTTATGTGATCATTGCCGGGAGGTTATTGCTGAAGAACTGGGTAATCATTTTTTCTACCTCACCGCCCTGTGCAGCCTTCTAAACTACGACCTGGAGGAGATTATCAACCTGGAACGCGATCGGATCAATACTTTGGGACACTTTTTACTCTCATAATAAAAGCAACCAGGTCTCCGTTCAGCTTACCCCCGCCGGCCAAACGGAGCTGAACCGACAGTTTCTGCGGCGGGGAACCATGAGCAAGCGTCTGAATTCCCCTGCCGGGACAAGCCCCTGATGAAGGGGTTTTCATTTTACCGTCACTGCGCCAGTTTTAAACCTGAAGCAGGGAACGTAAAGCCTCCAGGTTCCGCCGGTCCCAGTCGCTGCCCATTTCCGGTGTTTCCAGGATTGCCGGCATCTCCGGAGCCCAGGATTGCCGCAGCAGCTCACGAAAACCGTCCACCCCGATTTGCCCCAATCCAATGTGTTCGTGGCGATCGACCCGGGAACCGCGTGCCACCTTGGCGTCATTCATATGCAGCACACAGAGGTTTTCCAGGCCCATACACCGCTCAAACTGCTCCAAAAACTCTTTGACCCCCTCCGCACTGCCGAAATCATAGCCCGCCGCCCAGCCGTGCGCCGTATCCAGGCAGACGCCGAGAGTCCCTTTGGGGAAACTGTTGAGCACATGGGCCAGCTCTTCGAGAGAGGAGCCCAGGGCGGTGCCGCCACCGGCAGTGTTCTCCAGCAGCAGCTTCACTCCATCGGGCCACCCGGGAAGAGAGCGGGATATGGTTGCCACAACCTGCTCCAGGCCCGGTTCTATCCCTGCACCCCCATGATTGCCCACATGAAGAACCACGTACGGCGCTCCGTAGAGAGAGGCCCGCATCATGGTTTCATCGAGTAAACTAATTGATTTCTCATGGAAATCAGGTGAACGAGAGGCCAGGTTGATCAGGTAAGCACTGTGAATAACCACCGGATAAACTGAAAGCTCCCGGGCCAGGCTGACCCGTTTGTTGATCTCTTCATGATTGGGCGCCGCCATTTTCCAGGCGGTCGGGTTGCCGGCAAAAATCTGGATCGTTTCACAACCATAGTTTTTCACCCGCTTTAAGTTGGCGGCAAAGCCTCCTTTTAAGGGCAGATGTACTCCCAATCGCATCCGATCACCTCCTGTGAAGAGCGCTCCCGGCCGCCCCGATGAGCTCGCTGTAATGATGCAGGCCCTCCCGGTCCAGGTAGCGCCGCAGGCCTGTTTTGATATCACGGGCAACGTGGGGGTTAAGAAAGTTGGCGGTGCCGATGGCGACGGCGGTAGCGCCGGCCAGGATAAACTGCAGCGCATCGTCCAGCGTCGTAATCCCGCCCATGCCGATAAGGGGGATCGCTACCGCCCCGGCCATTTCCCAGACCGCCCTGACGGCAACGGGCCGGATCGCCGGGCCGGAAAGGCCGCCGGTGACGTTCCCCAAAAAAGGGCGGCGGCAAGCGGTATCGATGACCATCCCCTTCAGCGTATTGATCAGCGAAAGAACGTCGGCGCCGGCGCTCTCGGCCGCCCGGCCCACAGCGGCCAGGTCTCCCGCCTCCAGGGACAGTTTAACAATTACGGGACCCCGGTAAACCCGCCGCACCGCCGATACCAGTCTTTCGACAACAGCGGGGTCCCGTCCGAAACTGATCCCGCCGCAGCGCACGTTGGGGCAGGAGATGTTGATTTCCACCGCGCAGATCTCGCCAACCCCGTCGAGGATGGCGGCAAGCTCCCGGTACTGCTCCACGCTTTCCCCGGCGATATTGGCGATTACCGGGCAACCCAGCTCACCCAGGCGCGGCCTGACCTCCCTCAAAAAATAATCTATCCCCGGATTTTGCAGCCCCACTGCATTGAGCATCCCCGAAGGGGTCTCGGCCAGGCGCGGCGGGGGGTTGCCCTGCCGCGGTTCCAGGGTGGTGCCCTGCAAAACAATTGCCCCCCAGTCCCGGAGATCGATCCAACCGGCGTATTCAAACCCGTAACCGTAACAGCCCGAAGCAGCCATGAGCGGGCTGTTCATTTTTATACCGGCCAACTCAAGGGCCAGTTGCGGCTCAGCTTTCAAATAAAACTTCCTCTCCATTAAATACCGGGCCTTCGCGGCAAACCCGGCGGTACTCCACTTGGTCCCCTGAGCGGAAAGGGTAAACGCAGCCCAGGCAGGCGCCGACACCGCAGGCCATGCGCGATTCCAGGGAGACATGGACCGCCGCCCCCGCAGAGCGGGCCAGCTCCACCACCCCTGCCAGCATGGGCCCGGGACCGCAGGCATGAATGCGCAAAGGCGCTTTATTGGTCTCCAAATACTCTTCCAGCAGGGCCGTGACCGGGCCGCTGCCGCCGCGGGAGCCGTCATCGGTGACCAGGCGCGGTTTTATGCCGTGAGCCTGGAAGTATCCCTCCGGCGGTAAAAGAGAGCCGCTTTTTCCCCCCAGGAAAAATTCAAAGGGGAGCGAAACCCGGCTCCGCTGTGCTGCTGCAAAAAAAAGCGGGGCCAGCCCGATCCCCCCGGCCACGAAAATCGCCGGCTCTTCTTCATCGAGGCAGGGGAACCCCCGGCCCAGGGGGCCCAGCAGATCCACGTTATCGCCGGCCTTGAACCCGGATACCAGGGCGGTACCGCGGCCGGCAACCCGAAAAAGTAAGCGGATCCGCCCCTTTTCCGGTTCCGCATAATGAATGCTCACCGGCCGCCGCAGCAGGGGATCGGTAAGGCGGCCCACCCGCAGCTGGACAAACTGTCCCGGCGAGGCATGAACCAGGTCGGGAGCCTGCAGTTCTAAAAGATGCCACCCGGGAACGACCTCCCTGTTCTCCAGCAAAAGACAGCGGTGTTCAAGCTTGTTATCTCTATCCATGAACAGCTCCCCGATCCGCCCTGATGATCCCGCCCACGATGGTCATCACCGGCCGGCCGCGATAGGGGCGGCCGGTGAAAGGGCTGTGCCGGGCCCGTGAATGGAATTTCCGGGGGTCGATGGTCCCGGTTGCCTCCAGGTCCACCACAGTTATATCCGCGGGCGCACCGGGCTGCAGGCTCCCGCCCTCCAGGCCCAGTATCCCGGCCGGACGATATGAATAAGCTTTCACCAGGTCGGCAAGCGAAAGCTTGCCCCTGCCCACCAGTTCGGTGAGCAGCAGGGGCAGCGCAGTTTCCAGGCCGGCGATACCGCAGGGAGCGGCTTCCAGGCCGCTTTCCTTCTCCGAAAGAGTGTGGGGGGCATGATCCGTGGCGATAATGTCGATCAGCCCTGTGCGCAGGGCTTCGAGAAGAGCACGGCAATCGTCTTCTGTCCGCAGCGGGGGGCTCACCTTGGCCAGGGCGCCGCTGCGGCTGATCTCTTCGTCAGTGAGCAAAAGGTGGTGCGGGGTCACCTCGGCGGTCACGGGAAATTCCCGTTCCTTGGCCCAGGCCAGCAGCTCCACCGAGCCGGCTGTGCTCAGGTGCGCCAGGTGCAGGCGGGCTCCGGTGGCCCCCGCCAGAAGAATATCCCGGGCAACGGCCACAGTCTCGGCAACCGCCGGAACAGCCGGCAGCCCCAACTTTTTGCTCACCGCTCCTTCGTGAAGCAGCCCCCCCGCGGAGAGGGAAAGATCTTCGCTGTGAGCGATGGTGATCACATCGGGGTAAGGCGCCAGCGCTTGCAAGATCTTCTTGAAAAGACGGCTGTCGGTTACCGGAGCGCCGTCATCGCTGAAAGCACGCACCCCGGCGCCATAAAGCGAGGCAAAGTCTGCCGGTTCGCCGCCGCTCCGCCCGCGGCTCAGCGTCCCGATGGGATAAACCCGGCAGTAGCCTTCAGAGTCCGCTTTCTCTTTGATCAAGCGGACCACGGCCGTGGAATCAATGGGCGGCTCAGTGTTCGGCATCACCGCCACAGATGTGATGCCGCCGGCTGCAGCCGCCGCTGTCCCGCTTTTAATGGTCTCTTTATCCTCAAAACCGGGCTCGCGCAGGTGGACATGCAGATCGATCAACCCGGGCAGTACCGCCTTCCCCGAAAGATCGATAATGCGGGCATCGCCGGCGTCAATCTGCGGCGCAATTGCCGCCACCCGCCCTTTTTCCAGGAGCAGATCGCACCGCTCATCCAAAGACTGGGCCGGATCTACCACCCGGCCGCCCTGCAAACATATTCGCATCGCTATACGCTCCAGTAATTAGAGATGATCAGTTGGCTCGTTTAAACTGCCTTAACTGCCGGAACCGGCCGCCCTGCGATCCAGTTCCTCGAGGATTAACCGGGCAGCTTCAGAGACCCCGCCGTGGATAACCACCTTGGCCCTGCGGTCGTGCATCGTTCTTTCGCGATTGATGATCACCAGGTTTTTGGCCATGCGGGGCAGCATGTTGACGGGAGCAACCCGCATGCTGGCACCGATGATCAGGATAAGCTCCGCCGCCCGGACCTCGTTGATCGCCTCGTTAAAATCGGGGGCCATGCTTTCACCAAAAAGGACCACGTCCGGCTTTAAAGGGCGACCGCATTTTTTGCAAAGCGGCGGCATCTGCCCCTCAAAAATCAAGTCAGCCACTTCTTCTATCGTTACCCGGTGCGCACATCCCCTGAAACAGCTTGCCCCTCTCATATTCCCATGCACTTCAAAAACCCGTTTGGAACCTGCTTTTTGATGCAGCCCGTCAATATTCTGGGTAACCACGGAGTGCAACAGGCCGCGCTGCTGCAGCTCGGCCAGGGCCAGGTGAGCCCGGTTGGGCTGAGCATTTAAGACATCCTGGAAAAGACCCATCCCGAAGCGGTAGAATTCGGCCGGGTTTTTTTTAAACCCGTGTATCGTGAAATAGATGGGGTTCACCTTTGTCCAGAAACCCTCCCCGGGGGATCTAAAATCAGGGATACCGCTGTCCGTGGAAATCCCCGCTCCCGTTAAGGCGACCGTGTGCTTCGATTCCTGCAGAAGATCAACCACTTTACCGATACGTTCAATAATTGTTCAACACATCCTCTCCCATATTCGCCGGCGCTTCCCAAGACAAAAACTGTACCGGTTGAAAGAAGCCCTCGTGCTGACAACAACTGCGGCTAATCTTCGCGATCGTGAAGTGCCAGAAAGGCAAGCATATTTCGGAAAGCTTTTTGATCAATTTTTAAGAGGTTGTTGATCTGTTTGTACCTGCGTCCCACGCTGCTGATCGATACTCCATAAATTTTAGCCAACTGCTCCTGGGTCAGGTTCAAAAAGTGGAACCGGGCCAGGCAGTATTCCAGGCCTGCCGCCCAGGTTTCCGGCTTGACTATTCTGGGCACCTCCGGGTAAGCCTGGTTTACATAATCAAACCAGATCGCCCGGACATCTTCGAAAAATTTATCTTTGTAGTAAGGCGAGCGGCTCATATGGCTGGAAAGGCAGTCCAGGACCTCCTGCCACCGTTCCCGCCACACCGGCACACCGGGGAGATGAGCGGTCAATTCCTCATCTATGATTTGCCCCCCGGAAAAAACTTTTACGCAGCCCCGCGGAGTAATCTCTTTTAATTGAAGGAGCGCCAGCTGCCGAAGCCGCTCCTTTACCCAGGGGTTGAGCACAAATTCCTTTAGCAGTTCAGCCCCGGCATCGCTTTTAACCCAACCGCAAAGATGAATGATTGTCTCTTTTAGGCTGTCACTTCCCTGGTAGAGCGCTCTTCGCAAAAGTGAAAGGAATGCTGCATCCGTAAATTTTTCAAGAAGTGTAATGCGGTCCTGTAAAGAGAGCCATTGCTCCAGGGCCTCATTTTCTTCACCGGTAAAGACAGAGGTGTAATTTTC
Source organism: Bacillota bacterium (assembly GCA_012510305.1). Lineage (GTDB taxonomy): Bacteria > Bacillota > Dethiobacteria > DTU022 > DTU022 > JAAZPQ01. Next base: position 7,516 of record JAAZIE010000050.1, read on the forward strand.
ATCTTCATTTTCTTCCATTACCTGCAGAAGATCGCGGGCTTCTTCGGCCATTTCACCTTCCGGAGAAGCCTGTAAATATTTTTGAAGGTAAACCCTGGCTTTGTTCATATCGTCCAACAAGCCATAATTTATCGCCATCAGGTAGTAGCATTCCGTCAGCGCGGGATCCAAGTTGCTGACCACATGCTTGAACACACGGTTGGCTTCCCTCAGGCGGCTGCTCTGGCTGAGCAAACAGGCCAGGCGGTAATGACTTTTCGCGTTGCCCGGCTCAACTTCAATTGCTTTTTTCAAAAAAAGGAGCGCTTTGGAAAGCTTATTTTTTCGGTGATAGTAGCTCCCCTTTTGAAAGTAATAGTTCAAGTCCTGGTTCAAAGGAATTATTTTTTTTGACGGATCCCCTGTCTTCAAAAACCCTCTTGGTCTGTCTGCACGACCCAACCTGCTCACCCCCAAAATCAAAGGAATTGACTATAATTTCTCCGGCTACCGCTGGATATCCTGCACAATGGGGTTTAAATCATACACCGCCGGAGAGAAGGGTCGTCAATCTGCAGGCGCTTTTTTCAAGAAAACACTCCGCTCAAGGTAGCGATCCCATTCTGACCAGTCCCCTGTACCGGAAGGCTGTTTCTCGATCAACTGAATGAATTGGTTTAGCCGGGCGCTGACCAGGTCGGCATGAAAAAGGGCAAAAGCATGAATCGTTTTGGGAATCTCGGGCGAACCCCACTCCCGCGCCCCGTGATGGGCGAGAATCATGTGCTCCAGCTCCAACTTGAGCTGCGGTGGGAAATCTGGAATCTGCCTGATCTTGTGATCCAACATCTCTTTACCGATGCTGATATGGCCGATCAGCTTCCCGCGATCGGAAAACTCAAAGCTCAGGCTGGCCGGGTCATACTCCTCGATTTTCCCCATGTCGTGTAAAATCGCCCCGGTGAGCAGCAAATCCAGCTGCAGATGATCCGGATACAGCGAGACCAGTTCGCGGCAGATCCTGATCACCTCAAGGGTATGCTCGAGCAGGCCGCCGGCGTAGTTGTGATGAATGGTCCGGGCTGCCGGGGACTGCGCAAAACGGCGGGCAAACTCCTTGTCGTTAAAAAAGGAGAGCAGCAGCAGCTTCAGGTAGGGATTTTCGATATCGCGGTTTACGATTTCCTTCAGTTCCTGCAACATTTCGCGCGGGTCACGGTCGGAAACAGCCTGAAAGAAGGAGCGGTTGACCTTTTCGGGATCCAGTTTACGCAGATCGCCGATCACCACCTGCGGCCCGTAGTATTCTCCCACCTCTCCGCGGACAAAGACAACATCGCCTTTTTGCGGTTTATCCTTCAGCTGGGCGGTATCCCATAAAACCGCCTTGATTGAACCGCTCACGTCTCCCAGCAATATTTTCAAGAAATATTCCCCGGCCCGGTGGGGGGCGGAATAAGTGCCGCGATTGCACTCCAGAACCAAAGCCTGGGTTTCAACCTCGTCACCGATCTGCAAACTGCGTATAAGCTGTTTTTTCATTGTTTTCCCCTGTCTATAAATATAGTCGAGCTACCGTTAATTTAACACATCTGAACACTTAAGAAAAGGGAAGAGCGCGTGGGGATGCAGATGCAAAAGGGCTTATCTAGCCTGTCGATAGCGCTGATAAGCGGATGTTAAAGTGTCCGTTCTATAAAAAGGAAAATATGATCGTTGTGGAGAACATACTAACAAACCTTTGGAAGGAAAATACAAGATGGACTACGTTAATCCTGCAAGGAAACAACTTTATATAATTTGCTTATTATGTTTATGCGTTTTAATATCAGGTTGTAGCGCTGCAGAAAAAGAGTACATCGCCGAAATTGAGTGCATCACAGGCAGAGTTGAAAGCAAGCAATTAAGAATCATATGGGGTGTGGATTCGCTGGTTGCTCAATTTACCGGTGATCCTTTGGTTGTTGATGTTTTTAGTTATCCCATACTGGGTAATTTAAATCAAATAGAAAATACAATCAGCAACATTGATCGTATTTCCGATGACACCAGCGATCTGATTGCTATGATGAACAAGCTATCGGCCCCATATAAGTTTAAAAAATACCACGCTTACTACTTAAATGTTTTGGAAAAATACAAGGGCGCCCTGGAAGACAAACATGACTTCTACTCGGAAACCAGGTATGAGGCTTGCTCAATTATGGAATCCTTATCTGACGGCAACTTATATGCACAAATGAAATCACTTGAATTGGAAAATGACAACCAACAACATAATTATAAAATTAGTGCGGCGCTAAGGGAACTCAGAAGCGCCACCGATGAGTTTAAAGCCCTTCTGGATATGAATAAATAATTACTACAGCAAGGGGCCATTTGGGCCTTTTTCACCTACTTTTTAAAGGAGTACATCTTGCCCCTGAAAGGCCGATTTTCGCCATGCCGATCGAGGAACTGAGCCCGGATCCCCGGCCCTGAAAGACAGGGACTGCTGATCAAGCCGCTAAATACAATTGGGAGCGTTCTCAGAAGAGAGCGCCCCCAACCCCAAAAATAGCTCAGGCACTATGAACTTTTACCGCGGAGATTATCTGCGGCACTCAAAGCTGCTGCAAGCAAGGATCCCTGACTTTTCCTCTTCCCACCTTCAATCAGCCGTATGTATAGAAGCCGCGGCCGGTTTTCCGCCCGTAATGTCCCGCCCGGACCAGCTTGCGCATGAGCGGACAGGGCCGGTACTTGGAATCGCCGGTTTCATGATAAAGCGTTTCCATCACGGCCAGAAGCACGTCCAGCCCCACCAGGTCGGCCAGGGCCAGCGGGCCGATGGGGTGATTGGCGCCGAGCATCATCCCGCGGTCGATATCCTCGGCCGTAGCGACCCCTTCCATGAGGACAAAGGCAGCCTCGTTGATCATGGGCACGAGAATCCGGTTCACCGCAAAGAGCGGCGCCTCGTTGACCGCGATGGGCTCCTTGCCCATCTTGCGGGCCAGCTCCATGGTCTGCTCAAAGGTCTCGTCACTTGTATCGAAACCGCGGATTACTTCGACCAGTTTCATCACCGGGACAGGATTGAAAAAGTGCATCCCCACGATATTTTGGGGCCGCCCGGTGGCCGAAGCCATCTCGGTTATGCTCAAACCGGAGGTGTTCGAGGCCAGGATCGCTTCTTCTTTGCAAATTTCGTCCAGGTTTGCATAGAGCTCTTTTTTCAGGCCCATATTTTCGATGATCGCCTCGATGATAAAATCGGCGGCGCCAAGATCCTCCAGCCCGGTGGTGCCGCTGACCCGGTTGCGGAGGGCATCAGCCTCTTCCCTGCTTTTTTTGCCCTTGTCCACCGCGCGGGCCAGGTTCTTCTCCAGAGCCGCCAGGCCGCGCTGGACGAACTGCTCCTCGATATCGCGCATGATCACCTTGTAACCTGCTTCGGCGGCAACCTGGGCGATCCCGCTGCCCATGGTTCCGGCGCCGATGACGCCGATAGTCTTTATCTCCATCTTATCCCACTCCCTTCAGTGATTCGCCGGCACATTTATTTACCCTTAAATACGGGCGCACGCTTTTCCAAAAAGGCGGCGGCGCCTTCTTTCTGGTCTTCGGTGTCGCAGAGCTGCCCGAAAAGCTGCGCTTCAATCTTGTAGCCTTCGCTGACCGGCTGGGCAAGGCCGCGGTTAACCGCTTCCTTGGCCAGGCCGACGGCGACGGGGCCCCGCTTGAGAATTCTTTCGGCAAGCTTGCGGGCCTCCGCCGGCGCTTCACCAACCGGCACCAGGCGATCGGCCAGGCCGATACGGTAAGCCTCCTCCGCCCCGATCATATCCCCCGTATAGATGAGCTCTTTGGCTTTCCCCGGGGCGATGATCCGCGGGAGCCGCTGGGTGCCGCCATAGCCGGGGAAAATTGCCAGGGTAACCTCGGGAAGGCCAACCTTGGCGTTCTCGGCCATCACCCTAATATCGCAGCAGAGAACCAGCTCCAGCCCTCCGCCCAGGGCAAATCCGTTTACCGCGGCGATCACCGGGGCAGGAAAGTCCTCGATCTTCTGAAATATAAGCTGCCCCCTGCGGCTGAGCTGCTCCCCATTCTCACTGGAAAGGGTCGTAAATTCCCTGATATCGGCACCGGCGACGAAAGCCTTGTCCCCCGCGCCGGTGATCACCACCGCCCCGATGGTTTTATCTGCAGACAGACTATCGAAGGTTTTTTCCAACGCTTCCATCACCTTGCTGTTCAAAGCATTTACCGGCGGATGGTTAATCGTCACCCGGGCCAGGCGGCCCTCCTTTTCCATCTTGACAAGTGCGCTCATCAAGCCAACCTCCTTTGATCAAATTATTCTTAAATCCTTTCTACAATCAGGGCCATGCCCATCCCGCCGCCCACGCAGAGGGAAGCCAACCCGGTTTTCAAATTGCGCCGGGCCATCTCGTAGAGCAAAGATACCACGATCCGGGCACCGGTACAACCCACCGGGTGGCCCAGAGCAATCCCGCTGCCGTTCACATTGACCAGCTCCCGGTTAAGTTCCAGCAGCTGTTCGCAGGCCAGGTACTGGGAGGCAAAAGCCTCGTTCAGCTCGATCAGCTCCATCTGCTCCAGGGTCATCCCGGCTTTCTTGAGCGCCTTGCGTACCGCCGGAACGGGGCCGTAGCCCATCAGATCAGGCTCTACGCCGGCCCAGCCGTAGGATATAATTTTCCCCAGGGGCTTCAACCCCAGTTCTGCGGCACGGCCGGACGTCATCAGCACCACCGCCGCAGCTCCGTCATTCAGCCCCGAGGCGTTGCCCGCGGTGACCGTCCCTTCCTTGCGGAAGGCCGGCCGCAGCCCCGCGAGGACCTCCATGGAGATATCTCTCCGGGGATGCTCGTCGGTATCGACGATCTTATCACCCCTGCGCCCCTTAACCGTTACCGGAATGATCTCCTCCTTGAAACGGCCTTCGTCAATAGCGGCAACGGCATTGATATGGCTGCGATAAGCAATTTCATCCTGCGCTTCGCGGGTAATGCCGTATTTGTCAGCCAGTCTCTCCGCCGTCTCCCCCATCATCACTTTGTAGACCGGATCCATCAGCATTTCCCAGAGGGAATCGGTCATCTCGCCGTGCTGGAGCCGCTTCCCCCAGCGAGCGTCTTTGAGCAGATAGGGTGCCGTGCTCATCGACTCCACCCCTCCGGCAACGACAATGTCCGTATCGCCGAAGATGATCTCCTGGTACCCGGAAACGATGGCCTGCATCCCCGAGGCACACTGCCGCTGAATGGTAAAGCCGGTTGTTTCCACCGGCATACCCGCGGTCAGGGCGATGCAGCGGGCCACGTTGGGCTCATCGGTGTACTGGTTGCAATTACCAAAGATAACCTCGTCGATCTGCTCCGGGGCGAGATCGGCCCGGCGGACAGCCGCTTCCACCGCTATCCGGCCCAGTTCCAGGGAAGAAACGGTCCTGAAAGAACCGCCGAAATCACCGACAGGGGTGCGCACAGCGCTGACAAAAACCACATCGTCTTTGACCATAGCTTATCTCCTAACCTTGTTTAATAAAATAACAGGCCCGGTAGCCTGTTATTTTATTGTTATAGTATAACTGCAGCCGGCAAATCAGGCTGTTCATCAATTTTATGGTTCAGCCAACCTTCACGCTGGAACCATTTTCATCTATTTTACGACAGCTTGGGTCGGGGATAGAGTCCGGCCCGTTCAACAATATCGGGAACGACCTCCTCCCAGGCGATAGCCATAACGTGCACACCGGCTACGCCTTCGATCTCCTTAAGCTGCTGGATCGTTTCGATCGCTATTTTCAGCCCTTCTTCTTTCTTCTTCTCGGCGCCCTTGAGCCTGTCGATGAGCTCGTCGGGTATGGTGATCCCGGAAACAAAGTTTTTCATATACCTGGCGGCACCAAGAGACTTGATCGGGGTTACCCCGCCGAGAATGGCCACTTTTTTGTGCAGTCCGCGCTCGCGAACCAGCTCCATCCAGCGCTTGAAGCGGTCCAGATCAAAGATGCACTGGGTCTGGATAAAACTGGCCCCGGCGGCAATCTTTTTCTCCAGCCGGTCGACACGGTATTCAAAGGGGTCGGCAAAGGGATTGGCCACCGCCCCCAGGTAAACCGAAAGCGGCGCTTCAAGATCGTCTCCGCCAATAAATTTGCCCTCATCGCGGATATCCTTGAACGCTTTGAGGAGCTGCATGGAATCGATGTCATAAACTCCCTTGGCGGCAGCCTCGTTGCCAAACATCTGGTGATCGCCGGAGAGGCAGAGCACGTTTTTTACCCCCATCGCCACCGCCCCCAGCAGGTCACCCTGCAGGGCGATGCGGTTGCGGTCGCGCACCGTCATCTGGACAACGGGTTCCAGGCCCATTTGAAGCAGAGCCCCGGCCACCCCGATGCTGGAGGTGCGCACGATGGCAGTCTGGTTATCGGTGATATTGAAAGCGTCCACATAGTTGCGCATCGTCTCGCCGTGCTCTCTGAGCGCACTGATATCTGCGCTTTTCGGCGGTCCCAGCTCACCGGTAACAGCAAATTGTCCACTGTTGATTACCTTTTCAAGATTACTTCCCGCTTTCAAGTCTGACATCCTCCCTTACTATAGTTCTTGGGCCTCCATGATGAGAGGAAGACCAGTCTTTCGGCGGCTGGATCTCTTCCATTACCTTGAGCCGGCCGAGTTTCTCCAACCGATCGTGAATCAGGTGCCAGGCACAGTCGACATCTTTGCCGATCTCGCATTTCCCGTCGGCGGAGCCGCCGCAGGGTCCGTTTAACAAGCTCTTGGCACAGCGGGTGATGGGGCAGATTCCCTGGGTCAAATGGAGAACACAATCGCCACAGCCCAGGCAGCGCTCTACCCAAACCCCTTGCTCCAGGGGATAACCCATGGACTTTGTATTCAGCCCGGGCAGGACAATCAGCTCAGGCATATGCTCCACCAGGGTTTGCACCCCCACACCGCAGGCCAACGAAAGAACCGCATCAAAACCCTTCAGGCGTTCCGCCACCTGGTCGATCATCTCAAACTCGCACTGGCGCTCGATGGTAAACGCCTCTACACTAACCTCCTGTTTCTCTTTCTTACGTTGGATGGAGATCGCTGCGGCCAGCTCCTCCGCTTCTTTCTGCCCCCCGGCCATGCAGACGGTGACACAAGTGCCGCATCCCAAAACAGCGATGCGCCGGTAAGGCTTGAGCATCTCGAAGATCTCGTCCAGGGGTTTTCTTTCTGCGGTAATCATAGTTTGACTCACCTTCCCTCCGTTTGCTTCTTTTGCAGTCTCTATTTTTGTCTAAGTTCTGCCGGTGCTGCTTCTTACAGGGGTTGAAAGAAGCCGTGACGGCTTCTTTCAACCCGAACTGCATCTTAAGCCTGCTTGAAGACGTCGACGTAGGAATCGCAGTAAATATCAATATTAAGAAGGATCCGGGCCGTGGCCACCGCAGCCATCAGCTCGTCGTCGCAGGCATCGGCTATGGCGGCGTCAAGCCCGTTGGCCATGGCCATGACCGCAAAGATACGGTTAACCAGCTCCCGGTCCTTGGTCCCCTGCGAAGCATTGCTTAGTCCCACCACCGTCTTCGGCGGAGGATCGGAGATGAGTTTAACCTGGCGCAGGGTTTCGAGCACCTCGGGTCCATGATCCTGGGCTACGTTACAGGGAAGGACCAGAGGATCGATATAGAGATTATCGATGGGGACTCCGTAACCGTCTGCCGTAGCCACCAGCTCCATGGCCAGGGCTACCCGGCTCTCGGAATCCTTGGGGATTCCCTCTTCGCTCATCGCCAGGCAGATCACTTCGGAACCGTGTTCGCAGGCCAAGGTGAAAACCCGCTCCATCTTGGCCGCCTCTGCGGGAACAGAATTGATCATCGCCGGCTGCTTGCAGATCTTCAACCCCGCCTCGATGGCGTCATAGTTCGTTGAATCGAGGCAAAGGGGCAGATCGCTGGCCTTCTGGGTCTCTTCAACCAGCCACTTCATCGTCTCCACCGGCTCGGTGGAGCCGGGGCCGACGTTGACATCGAGATAGCGAGCCCCGTTTTGTTCCTGCTTTTTTGCCCATTCCTGCACCACGGAGCCGTCTTTTTCCCGGATTGCTTTGGCAATGTCCTGAAACATGCCGTTAATGCGCTCACCGATAATAATCATCGGGCCAACCTCCTAGCATCAGTATTTAATTAGACAGCTAATAGCTGTTATCCTGCATCAGCTCGTCGATATTTTGCCTGGCCAGCGCAGCCGCCTGGGGATGGCGCATTACCAGAATATCCAGGCCGGCTTGCAGGAAAGCCATCGCCGTGGTCGCTTCCCAGAGCACACCCCGATCTTTCCGCTCACCCCAACCGGGATTATCTTCCACGGGCGTATTCGCTTCCTTGGCCCGCCAGACCTCGTAACCGACATTGCCGATCATGGGCATGGACAGCATCCGGTCCCCCTGGAGGGCGCCCAGCCGGGCCCGCTCCATAATCGAGTAGGTGTACTCGATGCCGTAACCCAGGGCAGACATGCAGGGGTCGATGATGATGCGGCCGTTCATGACCATGCTCATCTCGGCAATAAGGATGTTAAGCTGCTTACAGATGTTGATATCGATGGGGGAAAGAGCAATTACATTGTGCTGATGGGCCATGCAGGCGCTGGTAATGGCCTTGTAGTTCTCCACTTCGGCGACGCCCAAAAGAAGGTTTTCACCGGCGCACGCCTCGGCCACTACAGGATAAAGGAGATTGTCTTTCTCTGCCTTTCCGCAACCCACTATAATCAGCGGAACCCCCACCGCCTCCAAAACCTTTTTCACGGTGGCGGCACAGTCCTCCGGCGAGCGATCTTCAAGATCGGGATCAGCGCTTTGCAGACGGATCTGCACCATATCGGCACCGTACTCATCGACGCATTTTTTGGCCCAAGCCGCTGTATCTTCGAAAACATCATCGTAGTATTCTCCAAAGCAGGGATGCCATTCCGGAACCATATCGGTTATCTCCAGGGTGATAACCGGGCGGTGCGGCATCTCTCCTTCAAAATGCAGGTAGGGCAGCGTGGACTCGCCGCCAACGGTGATGGTATGGCTGCGGGTACCGCCCTGTTCTTTGGTCGCCCCCAGGACAACCTCGCCCACTTTGCTTCTATACCTTTCTTTTTGAATCTCTAGCGCCATCTTAACGCTCCTCTCTATAGAATTCAGGAGTCAACTGCTCTTTTTCACTCGAATTTTTCTTTGGCGAACTTGGGAATACCGGCGGCCTCCCGCGGCCCCACCAGCACCTTCCACCCGCCGGACTCTTCCTCCAGGGTCCCCTGTAAAACAGCCACATGGCCGGGCAGAACAATGGTTTTATGGTTGACCTTCTCCTCGAGACCGGCATCTTTCATCGCCTTGGCAATAATCTCGCCGCTGAACTTGTTATCCGCGTAAGCTGTCAGCACGGAGATACCCCCTGTATCCACGGAAAGGATATAGCTGGGTACACGGGAATTTTCCACCTCTCCCTCGACGATAAAGTAGGTCAGGGAGAAGTTGGTGGTGCAGTAAACCGGGGAATCTGCGGTCACCTCGCCCACCTCGTAAAGTCCGGCTTCCACGGCGATCGGTTTCTGCGGGTCGGTGTACAGGTTCTGACGCCAGGACAGGAGCGGCAACAGGTGCTCCTTTTTGGCCGTCTTCAAGACCACAACGGAAGCGTACTTGCTCAGATAAACTCCCGCCTGGACAATCTCTTCCAGGGGATCTTCCTTGGTTGTAAAAGTGATCGTGGGGTAGCCGAAGGCGCGGACTTTCTTGATCGCCCCGCGGCGAAACTGGGTCAGGTCAGCCAGCACCTTGCTGGTATCGCGGGCCCCGCTGTCCAACACCAGATCTTTTTGTCCCAGCGCCACCACTTTTTCCACCAGCTCCGCGGTCTTCTCCAGATCCTCTCCGCGAACAGCCAACGGGCATTCGTTGGCCTTGGCCAGCTCCACCATCTTCTCATAATTATCTGCCGTGGCTGCATAGAGCAGCGGCTTGCGGGCGGCAACAGCACCGGCAGCTCCCTCCAGCAGCGCCGGATCCTCGCAGATAAGGATCATCGCCTTCTCTGTTTTCCCGGCTACCGCTTCTACCGCTGCCTTGAACTTGGCTCCGTCCCCCGAATCACATTTTACGGCCACCACGTCAGTGACATAGTGCAGCCCCACACGATCAAATTCGAGCTCATCGAAAGCGGCCGCTTCCGCCGCCGCATCTCCGGTATCGCTGATCAAAACCGCTACACCGGTGGGATGGAAAAAGCGCTTGTCATGACGGAAGAGTTCGGTCTCATCACCCAGTTCGAGCAGATGATCGCCCGTGCCCACCTTGACCAGCTTGATCGGTGGCGCGGAGGCAGACTCCAGGGCGGCCTTACCTTCCTCGGTGACATAAGGACAGAGATCCAGCGAGGTCTTGCCGCTGGCCAGGGCCATGGCAAAGGCCAGGCAAGTGGGAAAACCACACTCCTTACAATTGGTTTTCGGCAAATGCTTAAAAATTTCCAATCCGGTTAAACCCATTCTCTCGTCTCCTTTCCAAGGGTTATCTTAGACGGTAAAGCCCCGGCTTCATCGTTTCCTCCACCGGAGCTTTTCCCTATAACCTCCTACATCAGCGGATCCATCGTCAGGGCCGGGTGGCCCTTCTCTTCCAGGAAGGGGAGAATTTCTTCAGCGGTGGTGCCGACGCTCTCGTCGGCGATCTTGTCGACGAAATCGGCACCCAGGCCGTCTTCTTCAGCCCGCTCCCGCAGCTCGTCTCCGAGGAATTCCTTGAGCTCCTTCGGCATCCAGACAAGCCTGGCCAGGCCTCCGTCAGCCCGGATAAACTTGCGGCTGAGCACATAAGTGCGGCCGTGCCCCATGAAACCGGGGGTCTGGATTCCCCCGCCCACCGTGCCGGCAAGGGTGGAGAAGGTCATCCCGCAGGGAGTTTCACCGCCGTGCTCGCGGGTGGTGATCATCACCCCGTTGGCTTCGGGCATGATCGCCATGATGCACTCGAAACAACCGCACGAGGTCATCGGCCGGTCGATGAAGCTGTAGATGGAGCACTCCTCGATAGTGCGGTTTGTGTTCAGAAAGACATAGTCGTTGATCGACTCCCAAATCCCGTTATGTTCGTCGATGAGCCCCTCCTTGGTAATGGGGCGGCAGGGACCGGTGGGATCGATCTCGTAGGTGGCCTTGGAGTCAAGCCAGCTCACCGCCCCGCAAAGGCCCAACCGCTCCGGGGTAACCACGCAGCAGTGGTTCGGAGCAAAGGACTGGCAGAGCAGGCAGGAGTAGAATACCTCCACCGCTTCGTCGGTCAGGCCCTTGAGCCGCTCATCGCGGGCGGCATAAAACGTGCGCGCCCGTTCCAGCTGCTCGTTGACCTTATCTTCATCGGTATAGAGCGTCACCTGGACCCGGTCAACAATGGAGGGGAATTCATCCTTCAGTTTGGCGATAAGCAGCTCCCCGAAATGGTGAACCTTGAAGCCTTTTTCCGCGGCGCCCTTGCTGATACGCATCCATACGGTGTCGCGCTGGGCCATATGCCAGATTCCCTCACCGTAGTTGATGATATCGTGGAAGCGCCGTTCGAGAACCCCTTCAAAGTCATCCTGCATCTTCCGTCCGAAGACTTTGGTGACGATCCCCAGCGGCAGGGAGCCGCCCTCCTCGACGGTGTCAACCTCGGGGCCGACAACTTCGATCTTGCCGTCTTCAATCTCATCCTCGCCGACCATATTCACCAGCTCGAAGCATGGTGTGCGCCCGCCGCCAAACTCGATGCGCATATCGCCCCGGCGGATGACCTCGCCCTCGAAAGCGGGGCCCACGACAATGGGAACGGGGATATCGACGATCTTCAGCTTGATTCCGCGGATCTCCATCGCTACCTGGATGATATCCTCGTAATTTGGATTGGCGACATACCAGTTTTTGATCTGCTCGTCTTCGGGCAGCTCATGATCGAGGATCACCGGGAAACCCAAGAAGATCGCGGCAAACTGGGCGGCCACCTGAACTTCATCCGACTCACCGAGCTGCAGGACAAAGGCCCGCACCCGGCGGCGCTGGTAGTCACGGGTGTTTTCTCTTTCACCAGGCGGAATCCCGCCGAAGGCCATCCCCGCACGAAGGGCGTAGTTGACCGCGTGGATCACCTGGGTAAAGTTACCGGTGGGGAAAGCGATAAAGTCAATCCCCAGCTTCATTCCCGCTTCAATGGCCTGCTCCACCACCTCGTAGGCCAAAAAGATCATGAAGCCCATCCCCTGGAGCTTTGTAATCAGCTCGCCCAGGGCCTCGCTCGACTTGGCCTTGCCCACGATGACCGCCTGGCCGGGGATAGTCCAGTCGACCAGGAGGATGCCGTAGCGGCGGACCACCGGGTCGCCCAGGAAACCGGTCCAGGGCTCCACGTGGGGGTTTTCACCATTAAGATAGCGCAGCGCCTCGATAATCTCGGCGGCGTAAGCGGTTGCTTCACCGCAGAGGCGGGCGTTATAAAAATTAAGCTCCTCCCGAACCTGATTGCGCATCCGGTTCAAAATCGGAGGCAGCTCACCCAGGGTCTTCACCGCCTCACCGCTTAAAGCCCGGATCACCGGCAGGTAATAACCGGTATCGGGGTAAGCGACCGGATGGTCGGGGCCATAACGGCGGATGGCCTGGTTGAGCAGAATTTCAGCGTAGCTGGTCGCGATAACGGCGCCGTCGTAAGCCTTTTCAAACAGCTTGACCGGCGGATTTTCTTCGTCAACCGCGCCTTCATAGATTTCCTCGAAAGACTCTTTCCACTCTCGAGCTAAAACACCATCAAGGGTGCTGGATTCTTCTGTCATTTTCTTCATTCCTCCTTTTTACGCAAGATCGGCTTACCACCCGGCAGAGATCGCTTCGGTGTCGTACTTCTCCTGAGCCTGGCGGTGCACCCGCAGCTTCCAGGTACGCTCATTGAGCGCGTCCATGATCACTTCAACCGATTTATCGGGATCTTCTTCCCAAATAAAGTAACCGCCGTAAACGTCGTGGGCAATCTGCCTGGCCACACCGTCTACGAGGGCACTGCCGGTAATCTCCGGGGTAACTCCCACATGAGTGGGCATGCCCAAGGTTACACACCAGCTGCCGATGGCAACTGCTTTTTCACTCATCGCTTCGGGAGCCGTGGCCGCATAGGGCACTTTCGGCGTATCCACACCCCACTGGTTGGCCATGAGCGTATTCAGATCGTAGGCGCGTGAATTGTCCACGCAGGAGCCCATGTGGAAAACCAGCGGCAGTTTATCCTTCAGCCTGTCGGCATTGGCTTCATTGAGCATACGGTAGAATTCCTTCAGCCCTTCGCCGGCATGCTCTTCCACCGCCTCTGCATTCATCAGGTTCAGCTTGGCCGCAGTTCCGGCCATGCAGCCGGTGGCAACCATGAGCACGTTATTCGCGGCGAGGCCCTTGATCACTGTGACGCAGCTGTGATCGTGCATTACGCGCAGGTTGTTGCAACCGCAGAGAAGCACCACTCCGTTCAGCTGTCCCGAATCGATGGCATCGGTAAGCACCTTGATCGGGTTGTCCGGATTGACCGCTCCAAAGACATCGAGCATCGCCTCGACGCTGAAACCGGCGGTAACCTTGTTTTTCAGCTTGGGCACATCGATGCGATCAGGCAGCCTTTCCTTGTACGCCTCGATCGCCAGGTGGATAATCTCGCGAGCCTTCTCCATAGCCCGGTCTTCGGTAAATTCCACGTGATGGGCCCCGGCTATTTTCGAATGCGACATCGTCGTAACAATGCGGGTATGGAAACATTCGGCCACCGCTCTCACGCCGGGCATGATACACTGCACGTCGACGACCATGGCGTCGATCGCCCCGGTCATGATCGGCAGCTCCTGCGAAAGGAAGTTGGTCAACATGGGCACTCCCTGGCGCATGAGAACCTCGTTACCGGTGCAGCAAATCCCCATGCACTTGATCCCCTTGGCTCCGACGGCTTCGGCTTCCGCCGTCATATCGCGGGCCGCCCGGACAATCATCTCGCTCAAGAGCGGGTTGTGCCCGTGCAGGGCCACATTGACCATCTCGGGATCGATCACTCCGAAGTTGGCTTCCGAAGTAACCGGTTTGGGAGTGCCGAAAAGGATATCCGAAAAATCGGTGGCGATATGTTCGGCGGCAAAGTCGGCCAGGGACGTTTTTAGCCCCTGGAAAACCAGGTTAACCGGATCGGAGTCGACCCCCATATGGGTCTGACCCATAGTTTCTGAGATTGCGGTTTGGACGCTGCGGGGATGAATATTGCAGTCGGCAAATTTTTTCATCCGCCCCTCGGTAATGGTACCCTCAAGCCAGCGCAGCGGCTCATCCGTAAGCTTGGTAAAATCGCTGACGGCGGCGTCCAGGACTTCTTTTAGCAGATCCTGCTCCTCTTTTCCTTCAACCGACAGACCGATCGTCTGCGCAACGCGGCGCAGCTTCTCCGGATCTTCTACGCTGTAGTCGGGCGCATTCCCCTCGAGCATCTCTTTGACGGTATAAATGAGATGGCGGCCGTGATCGGCGTGGGCCCCGCATCCCCCGTTGATCGCGCGAATGAGGTTACGGGCGACAATGGTATAGCCATGCGCACCGCAAATGCCCTTGGAAGCTTTTCTGGTGATACGGCAGGGACCTTGCAAGCAGATGCGGCAGCAAACTCCGGTGCGTCCAAAATTACACTGCGGCTGCGACTTGACGTAACGGTCGTATGCGGTCTCGACCTGTCCGTCATTGCGATCTAAAATCTCTAGAGCAGCCGGATCCACTGTTCTCTTGTTGTCTACCTTTTTTTTCTCTTTGGACATATCTTTTTTCTGACCTCCTTTTAAATATTCAAGCAATTAGCTTCAAAAAAACACGCTGCTGTGATTCTATGTCATTTTTACTTTGCCATCACCTCCACCGATTTGCTCGTAAATCTCTTTGATCCCGGGCACCAGGCATTCCCTGTTTTCCATCGGGTAATCGCTTTGCCGGGCCTGTTCCAAGACTTCCTCGGAGAAAGGGAGCATCGCCAGGATGCGCTCTTCCGGTAAGGAGGTACAAAGGTAGCTTCGATCGGCCTCCGTGCGGATCTTGTTACCAACAAAGAGGACCTTCGGCAGCGCCAGGTCGGAAGCGAGGCGATCTACAGCCAGCGCGGTAGTGACTGCAGCCCGGGTCGGCTCCACCACTACCAGCATCGTCTTAATTCCGCGAGCGGTACCCCGGGTAAGATGTTCGATCCCGGCGCTCATGTCAAGCACCACCGCCTCCGGACGATCGAGGAGCACATTGGTTAAAACAGCGTTTAAAAAAGCACTTTCCTTGCAGTAACAGGCGGTGCCACCCTGCTTGATCCCCCCCATCTTCAGAAAACGGATGCTGCCAAAAGGAAGGACGTATTCCTCCAAAATGTCATCCACAGAAGGGTTGAGATCGACAAAGGCCCCGCCGCCGGCATGTTTTTCGAGGATCACTTCTTGAAGATCGCTTAACGGCGGCAGCGCGGCAAGCTTTTCCGGGTTGAGCCCTAAAACCAGGCCCAGGTTGGCATCAGGATCGGCATCAACAGCAAAGGTGGGGACGTTATCTCGCTTCAGACAGTGGAGTATATTGGCGGCAACGGTTGACTTTCCGGCCCCCCCTTTACCGGAAATGGCAATTTTCAAACCAATCCTCCTTAAAATGAGAGAATTTTGACTGTAGCCCCTTTATACAAACATCGTATTCGACAAAGCGGAGATAAACTCCTTTACCGGTGAAGAAGTTTGTAATTTCACAAAATTTGAACCCGGGCTGCCCGGTAAAACAGAAGGCCCGGCGCTCTGCACCGGAGCCTTCTGTAGATTAATATGCTCCGGGAAATAAGTTATCCCTTAACTGCCGCCGTTTCAAACCGGTAGCGGCCCTCTTCCATGGTCACGGCAATGGTGTCACCGGGGGTGATTTTCCCCTGGAGCATCTCCTCGGAAATGTTATCCTCCAGCCGTTTCTGGATTACCCGCCGCAGCGGCCGGGCTCCGAAGGCCGGATCAAAACCTTCCTTAACCAGGGCCGCCCGGGCTTCGGCAGAAACATCGACCTTAAGATCATATTCGGTGAGCCGGTGATTAAACTCCCGGAGCATGATCTCAACAATCTGCTCGATGTGCTCCTCGCCCAGCGCATGGAAGACAATGATATCATCGATCCGGTTAAGGAATTCCGGCCGGAAGGTCCGCTTCAGGTCGGACAGAATCCGCTCTTTCATCTGTTCGTAACTGCTTTCCTCGTCGGCAGCGCCAAAACCAAGCGTGGTCCGGTGCATAAAGGTCGCTCCAACGTTGGAGGTCATGATTACCACGGCATTGCGAAAGTCGACCGTACGCCCTTTTCCATCGGTAAGCCTGCCGTCTTCGAGGATCTGCAGCAGCACGTTGAAAACATCGGGATGCGCTTTTTCGATCTCATCGAAGAGCACCACCGAATAGGGCTGGCGGCGGACCTGCTCGGTAAGCTGGCCGCCTTCATCGTAACCGACGTAACCCGGGGGAGCCCCAATGAGGCGGGCGGCGGTATGCTTTTCCATGTATTCGGACATGTCAAGCCTGATCATGGCCCGCTCGTCACCGAACATCGCTTCGGCCAGGGCCCGGGCCAGCTCGGTTTTCCCCACACCGGTGGGCCCGAGAAAGATAAAGGAGCCCACGGGACGGCGGGGATCTTTCAACCCTGCCCGCGCACGCCGGATCGCCCGCGAGACGGAGTTAACCGCTTCGTTCTGCCCAATGACCCGCTCATGGAGTATCCCCTCCAGGTTCAGCAGGCGGGCCGATTCCTCTTCGGCCAGTTTTTTCACCGGGACCCCGGTCCAGCTGGAAACGATATAAGCCACATCTTCATCGGTGACCATAGACAGGTCGGCGGTGCCGATCTGCTGCTCCCACTCTTTTTTCAGCTCCGTGAGCTCTTCTTTCATCTTGCGCTCCTGGTCCCGCAGCTCGGCGGCCTGCTCAAATTCCTGGTTGCGCACCGCCGCTTCCTTTTCAGTGCGCAGGTTGGCCAGTTTTTCCTCGATCTGTTTCAGATCGGGGGGGGCGGTATAGCTGCGGATGCGCACCCTTGAGGCGGCTTCATCGATTAAATCGATAGCCTTGTCGGGCAGGTAGCGATCGGCGATATAACGATCGGAGAGCTTTACCGCCGCTTCAAGAGCCTCATCGGTGATTTTGACCTTGTGATGAGCCTCATAGCGATCGCGCAGCCCTTTCAGAATGGCCAGGCTTTCCTCTTTATCCGGCTCGCCGACAACAATGGGCTGAAAACGCCGCTCCAGGGCGGGATCCTTTTCGATATGCTTACGGTACTCATCCAGCGTAGTGGCCCCGATGCACTGCAGTTCTCCGCGGGCCAGGGCCGGCTTGAGGATGTTCGAGGCGTCAATGGCCCCCTCTGCCGCTCCCGCCCCGATGATCGTATGCAGCTCATCGATGAATACCATTACATTGCCGGCCTGGCGCAGTTCCATCATCAGCTTGCGCAGCCTTTCTTCAAACTCACCGCGATATTTCGTCCCGGCCACCACTGCAGCCAGCTCGATGGTGACCAGCCTCTTACCGCGCAATATATCAGGCACACTGTTCTCCTTGATCCGCTGAGCCAGCCCCTCGGCGATAGCGGTCTTGCCCACACCGGGCTCACCGATAAGGCAGGGATTGTTTTTAGTCCGGCGGCTGAGCACCTGGACAACCCGCTCGATCTCCTTGTCCCGGCCGATAACCGGATCCAGCTTCCCTTCGCCGGCCAGCTTGGTCAGATCACGCCCAAAAGTATCCACCGTCGGCGTCTGCGGATCGCCCTTTTCTGCGCCTTCCGGATGTGCGCCGTCCCCGGCGCCGCCAAGCAGTTGGATAACCTCCTTGCGGGCCCGCTTCAGATCAGTGCCCAAATTGGTTAAAACCTGGGCGGCAATGCCCTCTCCTTCGCGGAGCAGCCCCAACAGGAGGTGCTCGGTGCCCACATAACTGTGTCCCAGGTTCTGGCTTTCTTCGATCGACAGCTCCACCACGCGCTTGGCACGCGGAGTATAGGAGATGCCCTTGTGAGACAGCTTTTCGCCCTTGGGAGCGATCCGTTCCACTTCTGAGCGCACCCGGTTCAAATCAACGGTCATATTCTGCAGAGCCCGGGCGGCAATACCCGAACCCTCTCTAACAAGCCCCAGAAGCAGGTGCTCTGTCCCGATAAAGTTATGGCCCAACCTTTTTGCCTCCTCCTGGGCCAGCACCAACACCTGTTGGGCTCGTTCGGTAAACCGGCTAAACATGAACATCATTTATTCACCTCACAAAAATTGTGTTTTTTATTGTTGTTATACAGATTCCTTAAATCCTTCCAGGAGCGCTTTCAAACGCTCCGGACGTTCCAGATCCCTTTCCGAAGGACTGAGTTCTTTACCGGCGGCAACCTGCAGGCAGGCCGGGCGTATGGTCACCAGCATCTCGTTAAGCAGCTTCCGGTCAACCCCCTTGAGCAACCCCAAATCAAAACCCAGGCGCACATCGGAAAGCAGCTGCATCGCTTCCTGTGAGCTCATGATCTGGGCATATTGGAGCTGCCCCAGCGCTCTCCAGGAACGATCGGAAAGGCGGGCCCGATTTTCATTGAGCATGGCCTGCCGGGAGGTCTGTTCCTGCTCGATCACCTGCCGGGTAACCCCTTCGAGATTGCGAATGATCTCCGCCTCGGATTGACCCAGCGTCACCTGGTTGGAGATCTGGACCATGTTGCCGATGATCTCGGTTCCCTCACCGTAGAGCCCGCGCACCGCCAGCCCCACCTGGGACAGGGCTCCCAGAAGCCGGTTGGCCTGCCCGGTCATGATCAGCGCGGGCAGATGCAGCATTACCGATGCCCTGAGCCCCGTGCCCACGTTGGTGGGGCAGGCAGTAAGATAGCCGTAACCCTCGTCGAAGGCATAATTTATCTCTTTTTCCAGGACATCATCATAGCGATCAGCCTCCTGCAGCGCCTCTTCAAGCTGCAGCCCCGGCAGGATCACCTGGATGCGGATATGATCTTCTTCATTGATCATAATGCTCACCGCTTCGTCACGGCGCAGGAGCAGAGCACCATGCTGCGATTCGCGGGCCAGAAAAGGGCTGGCCAGGTGCTTCTCCACAAGCAGCTCCCGCTCCAGGGAGGCCAGGTTTTCCATGGGCAGCAGTTCAAACTGCCGGAAAGACTCTTTTTGTGATGCAGCCACCCCGGAAACCAGATCCTGGATCTGCCTGGTCTGAGCATCAGAAGCCAGGTAGGGAAAGGTGATCCCCTCTATATTGCGGGCGATGCGCACCCTTGAGCTGATTACAATTTCCGCTTCGGGGCCGCTTCCGTCCATCCACTTGCATGAAGCTATCTCTTTGGGTTTCACTGCTGCTCCCCCTTTGTAATCGTCTGTTCCAGGGTTTTGATCTCATCGCGCAGCCTGGCGGCCTCTTCGAATTCCTCTTTTTGAACCGCCAGCCTCATCTCTTCGCGCATCCGTTCCAGCTCCCGGGCAAAGCGAACTGCACCCTGGCTGCGGTGGGGTACCTTGCCCGTATGCCTGCTGCTGCCATGAATACGGCGCAGCAAAGGCGCCAGCTGTTCGTCAAAAGACGAAAAACAATCGCTGCAACCCAGCCTGCCGATCTGGCTGAACTGGGCAAAAGTGAGGTCACAGGAGGGACACTGCACCTTTGCCTTACCCAGCGCTTCCCGGGAACCGCGCATGCTTTCTCCGAGCAAGCTGCCGAGCAGGTTGTGCAGGGAGAATTGGGGTTCAAAAGAAAAATCAAGCTCGTCATGGGCCTGGGCACAGCGCCGGCACAGATGAAGTTCAGTTTTGCGACCGTTAATTATTTTAGTGATATGCACAGTGGCGGTCTCCTGCTGACATTCCTGGCAAATCATCTTTAAAGCCTCCTTAATAGCTGTTCCGTAAAACCGCTTCCAGGGTAGCCTTGAACAGCTTTACCTGCAAATTTATTTTATCCTCCCGGTCCAGGCCGCGGTAATGTTTATCCTGGAGCAAGGTCTTGATCACCTGCGCTTCGCGTTGGGAAAGCGCTTTTTCTTCACAGATTCTTTTTAAAAAATGGCGGGCCTGCACCGGGTCAAATGAGCCGGCATCCATCCTGCTCAGTGTTTTCGCCCAGTTCCGGGCCTGCGGGCTGGCAATACGGTAAATTCGGATATAACCGCCTCCCCCGCGCCTGCTCTCCACCAGGTAGCCGCGAGCCAGAGAAAAGCGGCTGCTCAAAACATAGTTTACCTGGGAGGGGGCACAGGCAAACTTGCGGGCCAGCTCGGCGCGCTGTATTTCCACATAGCTGCGCGTGCTAATCGCCAGCAGTTTGTTTAAATGGTTTTCAATGTGGTCTGTCAGTGAAGCCACAGCCCTTCCCCTCCCTCATTGACCATTGCTGACCTTGCTGACACAGAATAAAATTATATTCCGTTTAGTTTTATTGACCTTCGCTGACCTTCATGCTTATTATACCCTGTCTACCCCCGGACCAATCAACTGCCGTATTAAGTTATTATGCCGCCGAAGGGGCGGCATAACACTCATTA
>JAAZIE010000051.1 GCA_012510305.1 Bacillota bacterium
GCATATCACCCCGGCCCAGCAGCTTCTCGGCACCGGCCATATCCAGGATCGTCCGGGAATCGACCTGCGAAGAGACGGTGAAAGCGACGCGCGAGGTGATATTGGCCTTGATCACCCCGGTGAGCACGTCGACCGAGGGCCTTTGCGTGGCGATGACCAGGTGAATTCCGGCCGCCCGGGACATTTGGGCCAGCCGGCCGATGGAATCCTCCACCTCTCCCGGTGAAACCAGCATCAGGTCGGCCAGTTCATCGATGATCACAACGTAGTATGAGAGCGGTTCACCGTCGCAGTGCCCGCCGGCGACAAGCTCGTTGTAAGCGCTCACATCGCGAACCTCTTCACGGGCGAAAATTTCGTAGCGGCGGCCCATCTCCTGGACCATGTTCCGCAGGGCCAGGGAAGCCTGTTTTGGCTCGGTTACCACCGGCATGAGCAGGTGGGCGACGCCGTTGTAAACGCTGAGCTCTACAACCTTGGGGTCGATCATCAAAAAACGGACCTGTTCCGGACGGGCCTTGAACAGGATGCTGACGATCAGTGCATTCAAGCAAACACTCTTGCCGGAACCGGTGGAGCCGGCGATAAGCAGGTGCGGCATACGGGTTAAGTCCGATATTACCGGCACCCCGGTAATGTCCTTGCCCAGGCCGATCGTCAGCGGCGAGCCGCTTTCCATGAAAGCCCGGTCTTCGAGCACCTCGCGCAGGTAGACCAGGGAGATGATTTTGTTGGGCACCTCGATTCCCAGGGCCGCTTTACCCGGGATGGGCGCTTCGATACGCACCAGGGGGGCGGCCAGGTTCAGGGCGATATCATCGGAAAGGCTGACAATGCGGCTTACCTTGACCCCCGCTTCCGGCTGAACTTCGAATCGGGTTACCGTGGGCCCTGACTGGACATGGACCACCTTCGCCTTTACGCCGAAGCTGTGCAGCGTGTTTTCCAGCAGCCGGGCCCGTGCCCGGATTCCCTTGACCTGCTGCTGCTCACCCGGCCGGGAGGGGCGGGCGAGCAGATCCAGGGAAGGTTTAAGATAAAGGCTTTGCCGGCGAAAGCTTTTTGGATGGTGGGAGAGAGCATCCCCCTCTTCCCGGTCGTTGGGTTCCACCAGGGCCAGGCGCCTCTCTTTTTGATAGTAAGAATCGGCGGGACCGGCGTGCTGCTCCTCCGGCTTGGGCTCTCCTTGAACCTCTTTTACGGGCAGCTCCACTACCAATGGCCCCGCCTCCACCCTACCGGCGTCTTCGTCGATTTTTTTTTCCGGTAAAGGGGTCTCTTCTTCAGAGCCGGCCATAAGTATCTCATAGAGCTCTTTTAAATAAGCGCCGAAACTTTTCAGACGGTGCCCCAGCCAGTCAAAAAACTTGCCCAGGCCGCCGAAAATCTGTGTTACCGTCACATTGGTGATGAGAAGCGTGGCCACCAGCGCTGCTGCCGCCAGGACAATATAGCTGCCGATCTCCTTGAAAAAGAAAAATAAAAAGAGGGCAAAGGCGGCGCCGAGAAGCCCTCCGCCGGTTTTTTGCAGCCCCAATTGCAAGCTGGCCCGGTAAAAATCCTTCCCGGTAAAGGCGTCCACCTGTTCGAGCATGAGCTGAAAATGAGCCCAGATCGTAAAAAGAAGCAGCAGGATAACAATGCCAATCAGGCGCGTTTTCAGGTTATAGGTTTGCTCGGGAAGCATGACGCGCAGACCGATGATGGCAATTAAAAAAGGGATCACTACGGCGGTATCGCCGGCGACTATGCGGAAAAAATTATGGACGAAGATACCCAGCTCCCCGGCCTGTTCAGCATAGACTAACCCGGCATAGCAGAATACTGCAACCGCTATAATCAGGATTCCCTTGATTTGTGTGCCGATCTCTTCACGAAAACCGGTCTTACGGGCCATTTGTCCCTCCACCCTGCTTTCCCAAATATTCCCTTTGCAAGCTTATTATACCCCATATCTATCACCGGGGCAAACCGGGTTTTCACTGCAAGCCCCTTCCTTACGGCCCCACATTACGGTGGAAAGAAGCCTGTCCGTTTCTATCCCGGTGGGGACAGACCTATCCTGCAGGCCTGTCCGTTTCTATCCGATCAAAAACGAAGCAACAATCACCGCCACCCCCAGCACCCAGCAGTAGTATACAAAGTAATGAAATTTACGCTGCTGCAGCA
>JAAZIE010000052.1 GCA_012510305.1 Bacillota bacterium
AACCCGGGCGAGGCATGCCTCGCCCCTGGTATGGAAGGGCCATGTCAAGCCCCTCGCAAACAGGGTTTTTTGATTCCACTTTGAGCGAGTATGTGGGCTATTTACGACGATGGATCAACCTGGTATTCGCGTGTTTGTTCCGCATGATCTATGATCCGCCGGGAGCTGTCCCGATCTACAGTCGTGCATCAGGTTAACACCTTGCACATAGGGGCGACGGGAAATCTCCTTTCGCTGCCCACAACTCGTTCAAACTTAACAAATCTGGCCTAACAAGCTAAACTGTCAAACATGTTTTTTCTCTTCTTTGGTTATGCTATTCTCTGCCTGCAGGGAGGATAGGGCAATGCTGGAGAGCAACCCGAGCGCCCTACAGGTTCTGCTGGGAGAAGGGAATCTTAAAAGGTTCCCTTTTTCTACCTCCCAGTAGATTTAAAAGCGCTAAACTCAATCATCCGCACTCTATACAACCCCTGTTAAAGTTCTTTCCTTTTCAACCGCCTGACCAACCGCCCAAATAAAGCCTAACAGTTCTCGCGCAACCCCAACTACTGTTTTTTGCTTATTCTTTCCTCTCGCTAACATTCTGCGATACTTCAAGTTTAACCTATGCTGTGCCTTCCAAGATATTTGTTTTACCTCTTCGGATACAGTTTCCTGCCGTTTTTTTAGCCCAATGCCGACTGATGGCTTATGCCGGTAATGCCAGGCTGATTCAACAACTACCCTTCTCAAATGGCTATTACCTGCTTTAGTAATACAGCCCCGCTTGATGGTGTTCCCACTTGAATCCTCGCTGGGTACAAGCCCGGCATACGACATAAGCTGACGCGCATTCTCAAAACGTGTTAAGTCTCCAACCTCTGAAATTATCGTTGCCGCGGTTACTAGTGAAATACCCCTTAACCCTTGAAGCGCTGCCATTACCTTTCTAAGTGAACTCTTGTTGCTTTGCTCTTCGATTTCACGTTCAAACCGTGCAACCCTGTTCTCACATTCTTCAATCGAATAAATATGCTCACTGAGAACTATTTGCTGAACCTGATAATCAAGGTTTAAACTCTTAACCCACAGCTTATGCCTTAAAGTCCAGTTTCTCACCCCCTCAGGCGGCTTAATGCCCAATCTTAGCAAAAACTTACCAAGCCTTTGACGACACCTGTGCAAATCCTCTTTGGAACTTTCTCTTGCCCTGACTAAATCCCTTAATGCTTCAGAATCCTCGTCAGGCACCCATACAGAAGTCAAATCACCACTCCTGAAATAAGTTGCAAGTTTACGAGCATCTCGACGATCTGTCTTAACGCGGTCCCCAGGCTTCTGTGGAACCAACGATGGAGCAACTACTATGCAATAATGCCCCATCGCTACTAACTGGCGGTATAAGCCGTATCCGCAAGGCCCAGCTTCATAACAAAACGCAAGCACACTACCCGTTGACTCCAACTTCTTAACCAATTTTGTTACAGCCAGCGAATTGTTTAAAATAACCCCCAAACTCTCGACACTTTGCCTGCTCGATCTCGCAGTTGCCACAGCTATCGAATCCTTGTGCACATCAAGACCAACAAATGTAGTATACTTCATATGGGTCGCCTCCTCGTGTGTAGCTCTTTTCCTGAGTATTATGCTCAGGTCTAACCTACGGTACCGCGAGTAGGGCGGCCCTTCCATTATATCTACAATTTACACGGTGGCCGGCGAAAAATATAGCGCTAGAGGATGTTTTTTTGGATGGCCTGCCAGAGCCTTTCCGAAGAGCGGCCATCTTTGTACTGAAAGAACTTTTTCGCCAGCTCATCACGCTCCTGCCGGTAATCATCCCTGCCTTCGACCAGGTGCCTGTAGATTTCGCTCTCCAGCTCACCCTGATTATAACACTTTGGGCCCGGCGTAATCTCACTGTAATCGAGCAGCAGCTCCCGCTCATTACCGATATACGCCTCGCCGTCGTAGGGGTAGAAGAGAACAGGCCGATCGAGGATCAAAAAGTCCAGATAAATCGAAGAATAGTCGGTTATAAGCAGATCTGTCTGGGCCAGCAGCGGGTAGAGGTCGGCATACCGGTTGTACTCGATGATATTTGTAAAGCCGCCCGCATCGAGAGCACAGTCGTGCTTGTAGTGCAGCTTGATCACAAAAACTATATTGTTTTTGCGGGCAAAACCGTTCAGCCTCTCCAGATCCAGCTGATTGAAGCTGTGATCGTACAAGCGCCAGGTGGGAGTGTAGGCGGTAATTTTTAAACCTTTGTTCCGCAGATGGATACACTTTTCAATGGTGCTGCGATCGCAGCCCAGTTCACTCCCCGGGGCGGCCTGCTGAAAAAAAACGTCGTTACGGGGCAGGCCGTTGATCAGCATCTTGCCGTAGCGGAAGGCTTTGCCCCTGGCCTTTACCTGAAATTCGGAGCTCAAGGTGAGCAGGTGGTAATAAATATACTCTTTTCTCAGCTTCTGCCTGAAGCTGCTCAGTGCCAGGAGCGTGGGCTTGAGCAGCCCCACCGTTTTAAAACCGGTGCCGTGCCAGAGCTGCACCTTTTTGGTGTTGTAAAGAATGAAATACTTTAGATTTCTGGCCCAATCATTGCCGTCGACAATGAGATAAGGCGTTCGCAGCATCCTGAAAACGGTGATCATGCGGGGATAATACCAGGTGCTGTAGCCTTTCTCTTTCAGCTTGCGGAAAACTTCCTTCTTCTCGGTGAGGAAAACAAATTCATAACCGGTCTCCTTGAGGTTGTTTAAATAGAGAAAGAAATATCTAAGGTTGCCCTCAAAATCGCCGAACCGGCTGGTGAGCACCACGCAGCGCTTATTCTTGGGCATGAGGTAGGAAAGGGGGATAAAGAAAGCGTAACCGATCAGGTAGAACGGTTTTTTCAGGATTGTCCTGATCAGGAGAGCCGATTTTTTTAACTTTCTTTTGTTAATCGCGATCCGCTCTTTCATAGTGATCAGCGCCGGCTAGCGTGAATAAATGAGCGCTCTCATTTTTTTTAGCAACCCCACGATAAACCGGGTGCAGCGGTTGTCAGGAATGCTGACGCTGTATCTTTTGGACCGGCTCATTTCCGGCAGCTGCTCCACCCGGGGCGGCGGCGGCAGATCAAAGTACGCCCGGTGCTGTTTGGGCTTGGCCCGGGCGGCCTCTGCAACTTTTTCCAAGAGCAACCGCTCAAAATTTTTAATATCCTCTTGCGGGTTGAGCCGCTCACCGATCGCTTTAACCCTTTCGGAGACCCGGTCATAGTACCCCGGATCGCTGAGCCTGACCAGCTCTTCAGCCCAGCGTTCGACCTGCATATCGCAGTAAATCCCCTCGTCGCCCAGCGCTTCCCTGATACCCGGCGTGGGGTACGCTATTACCGGGATCCCTGAGAGGGCCGCTTCGACACCGACCCGGCCGTAGCTCTCGGCGGAAAGGCTTTCGTCGTTCCAGCGGTGCTGGGAGCCGTATCCCTGCGAAGGCATCAACAAACCCCCGGTCTGCTCGTAGACAGAGCGTATCTCCCGGCTGTACCCGATTACCCGGACATTTTGCGGCGGTTTTTTGGGGAGAACCTGGTCGCTCTCCTTGCCCAGGACGGCAAGAAACTTCTTCTCCGGCAGCGCCCTCGCTATCTCCCAAAAAAAGGAGCCGCCTTTTTTCCGGGCCAGGTTGATCTGGGTAATCCGATCGCCGGTTCTGGAGACCAGGTATTTTTCACGGAAAATGGGCGGGTGGATCACGATCTGTTCACCCGACCAGCCTGTTTCCTCCTGCACCCAGCGGGCATTGTAAACCACCAGGTCGATATCACCCTCGCTGTAGCCGGTCTTGAAGGGCTGGCCCACATTATGGGCAAAATAAACGGTATAGATGGGGGCGGCGCCGTGCGGTACGTTCCAGCGCTCGTACTCCTTGAGATGCTGCAGGGGGGCCCTGCGCATGGCAAAAACCACGTCGGCCCATGAATAGAATTTCTTGATCGCCCGGGGGCGATCTTCTTCGTAGACCGCGATGCCGAAGGTTTTTTTGAGCGCGGCATTTTTGGCCACTATCGCCGCCTCGTGACCTCTTTCGACCAGCCCTTTAAGTACTTCCAGGGTGGAAATAGTGGCACCGCCCATTTTTTGTTCAATGGTGTTGGTATGAAAGACTATTCTCATAGGATCTACCCTTCCAGGCAGCCTTTGCTTGCCGGTTGTTTTTTCTGTTTAAGCACGCGGCTCTCCCGGTAGAGGCCGGTCCGGCTGCCTCGATCTTGGCTAACTCGTACTATCATTGATGGAATTTAGATCAAAATTGGTATCCACTTCGTACCAGCTGCCGGGAGCCACTTCGATGAAGCTGATCTCAAACTGCTCTTTAATCTCGTTAAGGATGTTGTGCCAGTAATACCTGGTGCCCAGGGCCTTTTCGCCCATGAGCAGATCGTCCAGCTTCGCTTTCAGGGCCTCCTTGCAGGGCCGGCCCCTCAAGGCGACGACACCGGCGGATTTAACCACACCGGCAGCGGGAACAATATCTTTTCCGGCCTGCTTGAAACAACCGTTTTTGCCAAGAAGTATTTTCATATCATCCGGCTGGAACCGGGCCGTCGTGGTAACGCAGGCGCCCACCTCGTGCTTGCCGGGCTCGCCGGTTTCCGTGATCCAGCGGGCCAGGTCGGCCACCAGGGGCTCCCGGATGAGGGTGTCTCCGTTTAAGATGACCACCTTTTCATTGCGGGACCGGAGCAGCCCCAGCCAGAGCGAAACCAGAGGCCCGGCGCTGTCGTAAAAAGGGTTCACCGCGGGGGAGTATTGCGCCAGTGCGCCAAGCCGCTCCAGCTCTTCGTAGACCTTCCGGTGACCGTGCCCGATTACCGGGATGATCATCGGAGACCAGCTGTAGGACACAAAAGCGCGAACGATATGCTCAAAGATGCTCATACCGCCTTCGCAAAACAAAAGTGACTTGGGACGGTCCTTGGTCAGGGGAAGCAGCCGCTTCCCTTTCCCCGCCATGAGCACTATAACATCGACCTTCAAACTGCCCTCTTCAACAGAGGAACCTGTTGGCACGTCCTCACCCCTAGCGTATCTAACTATTTGATTCCCAGCTCCGTCAACGACTTTTCAATAATTTGCCGGAGATGTTCCGGCGATGCCTCCCGCAAATTGTTGTCGGCCCGCCCGGGAGTGAACATCAGCGGCACCAGGGGCGCCAGATCGCTCTCTGCAGTAATATACTGCGCCACCAGGTCGCCGACTTTAAGCCTGCGGTA
>JAAZIE010000053.1 GCA_012510305.1 Bacillota bacterium
ATGGTTCATCGCCTTCTGCAGTCCTTTGCTGATAAATAGAACGAGAAGAGCGATTCAGGCCCTCCCTCTGCTACCTCTCCTCGGTAAACGAACTTTCGGCCCGGCTGCGGACAGGGCGACAGCCCGGGCGTTTTTGTTGAAAGCCTTGCATTAAAGCGTGAGATCCTTCGGGCTGCGCCCACAGCATGACAGTGAAAGAGAAGCCCCCTGTAAACCCTTCGTGCTCACCGGGCTCACTCATCAAGCCGGGAAACTTGGATCCCCATCGTGAAAAGGTGACAGCAGGTACGTCCCCTGTCACCTCACCCTGTTGCCTGGTGTTTTGTGGTATAATCGGGCAAACAGGGAGGTGGAGCGAGTGGAGCCTTTGACCCGGCAGCAGCAGAGGGTGCTTGACTTTATCCGCCGCTCCGTGGAGGAGCACGGCTATCCCCCCTCGGTGCGTGAAATTTGCCGGGAGATGCGCTTTCGCTCCAGCTCCACGGCGCACCGTTACCTGGAAACCCTGGAGGATAAAGGGTATATCGAGCGCACCGCTTCCCGGCCCCGGGCGATCCGGGTTCTCGACACCGGGGTCTCCCCCACGCTGCAGTGCCGCTATGTTCCGCTCATCGGCCGGATCAGGGCCGGCCGGCCCCTTTTTGCCGAAGAAAATTTTGAGGGGCATCTGCCCCTTCCGGCCGATTTTACCGCCGGCGGGGATTACTTCATCTTGCGCGTCGAAGGGGAGAGCATGACCGGGGCGGGTATTCAAGAGGGCGACCTGGTGCTGGTGCGGAGGCAAAGGACCCTGGAGAACGGCGAAATCGGGGCCTTTCTGCTGGATGATGAAGCCACGATCAAGCACTTTTTCCGGGAAAAAGATTCCGTAAGGCTGCAGCCGGCCAATGAACGCTTCGCGCCCATCCGGACGCGTGAAGTGGAGATCCTGGGCCGGGTCACCGGCCTTTACCGCCGCCTCTAAAAGTGGGCCCACCACCGGACCGTTTTAAACTCCTTCATCACACCTCTTCAAAAATGTGTACACACCGGTGCCGGGAAAGTTTTAGCCGGTCATGACAGCTTAATCTTTATTTGATTGCTGATCACAGTTTTAAGCGCCCTGCTGGCGCCGCTCATGCCCAGGTTAACTTTTACCGGGCTCAAAGAGCGCTTTGGCGGCGGCGCAGGTGGCGTAGAGGGCGTGCGGCAGGGTGAGCCCGCCCTGGAGGAAGACGGCGTAGGGTTCGCGCACCGGCCCGTCGGCGGTGAGCTCGCCGGTGGCTCCCTGGTAGAAGGTTCCCGCGGCCATGACCACCGGGTCTTCATAGCCCGGCAGCGGCCCCGGTTCAGGGGTCACATATGCTTCAACGGGCGAAGCCCCCTGCACGGCCCGGCAGAAGCGGAGCAGCTTCTCCGCGCTGCCCAGGACGATGGCCTGAACAATATCGGTACGCGGATCTGTACAGCGCGGTTTTACCGCGTAGCCCATCTTCTCAAAGAGGGCCGCGGCAAAGAGAGCATTTTTTTGGGCGTTTCCCACCAGGGCGGGAGCCATGAAGAGACCCTGAAAGAAGCTCCTCTTCCCTTGAAAGGAGCCCAGGCTGTCATAAAGGCCCGGCGCCGTTAACCGCCCGGCCACCCGCAGCACCAGGTCGCTTTTGCCGGCAACGTATCCGCCGCTGCGCGCCAGCCCCCCGCCCGGGTTCTTGATCAGCGAGCCGGCGATGAGGTCTGCGCCGGTCTCCAGCGGCTCCCTCTTTTCGGCAAATTCTCCGTAACAGTTATCCACGACCACCCAGGCTTCGGGGTATAGCCGGCGCACCTCTTCGGCCAGCTCTCCAATCTCCTCTGTGGTCAGGCTCCGGCGCCGCAAGTCGTAGCCGGCCGAGCGCTGGATATAAGCCACCCGCGGTTGCCAGGCGGGGTCCAAAAGATCGAGGCGGGGATAACCTTCTTCGTTTACGGGCAAATAGTGATGCCGGATCCCCCATTCGGTGAGGGTTCCCCCGCTCCCGCCGTCCCGGCTGCCGATTACCGCCTGCAGGGTGTCATAAGGCGGCCCAGTGAGGCAGAGCAGCAGCTCACCCGGGCGGAGCAGGCCGAAGAGCGTTACCGCCAGGGCATGGGTCCCCGAAACGATCTGGGGGCGCACCAGCGCCCTCTCCCCGCCGAAAATTCGGGCATAAATGTTTTCCAGTTTTTCCCGGCCGCGATCGGAATAACCGTATCCGCTGCTGTCCAAAAAATCGGATTCGTCCATTCTCTGCTCTTGAAACGCCTCCAGGAGGCGGTGCTGGTTATAAAATTGCAGGCTGTCGATTTCCTCCCACCGCTCTTTAACCTGCTGCAGCACCCGGGAAGCCATCACAGCGAGCTCCTCCGGCAGATCCGGATCGAAGCCAAGATTGCTTCTAGCCATCACCGCTCTCCACCTTCCCGGATTTTCCGGCAGGGCCCTTTGTGCCGGGGGGGTGCTGATAAGCCGCCAGCTGACGGGAAAGCGCCGGGTCCACCCGCGCCTCCACCTCCACGTAGCCGGGGCGGTAGTAGAGACCGATAATACTGCCGAAACGCCGGATCTGCTCTAAAAGTTCTCCCTGCTGATAAGGCAGGTATGCTTTCACCCTTTCGCTGAAACGGTCCAGCTCCCGGGCCAGGGCCTCCTTGAGGGCGTCCAGCCCGTCGCCGCGCCGGGCGGAGACAAAAGAGGCCCCCGGGTGCTGGCGCCTCAGATAAGCCTCTTCTTCAGAAAAGCTGTCCAGGGAGTCGATCTTGTTAAAAACAAGCAGCTCTTTCCGGTAATATTCCGGCTCCAGCCGGGCAAGGTGCTGCCTGACGATATCAATCTGCAAAAGGTATTGCGGATGGCTGATGTCGACCACATGAAGCAGGATATCGGCGGCGATAATTTCCTCCAGCGTGGCCTGGAAAGCGGCAACGAGCTGTTCGGGCAGGTGCTTGATGAAGCCGACGGTATCGGTAAAAAGAACCTCCCGCCCATCGTCAAGCCGGCCGCGCCTGACCGAAGGATCGAGGGTGGCAAAAAGCTTGTCTTCGGTGTAAAGATCAGCGCCGGTGAGGGCATTTAGCAGCGTGGATTTGCCCGCATTGGTATACCCCACCAGCCCGGCCACGGGGCAGCGGTTTCTTTGCCGCTGCCTCCGGTGAAGCGTGCGGTGGCGGCGCAGCGCGCCGATCTCTCTTTTCAAATCGCTGATGCGCCGGCGAATAGTCCGCCGGTCCACCTCGAGCTGGGTTTCACCGGGGCCGCGCGTGCCGATACCGCCGCCAAGGCGGGAGAGCTGCGGGCCCAGACCGGTGAGCCGGGGCAAAAGGTATTGCAGCTGGGCCAGTTCCACCTGGAGCTTACCCTCGCGAGAGCGGGCCCGCCGGGCAAATATGTCGAGGATCAGGGCGGTGCGATCGACGATCCTCACCCCGACAACCCGGTCCAGGTTGCGCAGCTGCGAGGGCGAGAGCTCTTCGTTGAAAATAACCAGTGCGGCGCCTCTCTCTGAAACCAGCCCGGCCAGCTCCTGCGCCTTGCCCTTGCCGATATAGCAGGCGGGGTCCGGCGCCTCTCTTCGCTGCACCACCGTCTCGAGAACCGCAGCCCCGGCGGTCTCCGCCAAAAGGGCCAGCTCTTCGAGCGAGGCGGTTGATCTTTCCGCTCCCTTCCCCGCACTCTCCAAACCAACCAAAATCGCTTTTTCCAAAGCCAGTTAAAATATCACCCGTCCTTATAATATTTTCTAGGTTGTTCCCTGTCTCAATCTTATCACAGCACCCCGGGCGATGAAAGATATTCGACAGGCCGGGCTATTTTATTGCCTTTTCGGTATCGGCGGCACCGTCAAAATAACGGAAGTCATCTCCGGCGCGATCCTGAAGGTAGATCAGGTCGAACCCGGTATCGCCCTTCTCCAGCGCTTCAGCATAGGCGGCACGCGCCTCTTCCCGGCATTCGGGGCAGCTGTAAAGAGGGATG
>JAAZIE010000054.1 GCA_012510305.1 Bacillota bacterium
GTGGAATAGTTTATTCATAATGCCGATAAAGTTGGAGGTTAGGGCAAGAGTCAATTAAATTTATCTAGAGGAGGTTATTTTATGGCGTTGGATCCGACCAAGTATGCCGACTGGGAAATTGCCGAGGCCGCCGAAGCGACCATGAAAACGGTCTACCAGTTGGGGGAAGAGCTGGGCCTGGAGAAAGAAGAGCTTCTGCCGCACGGCCACTACGTGGCCAAGGTGGACTACAAAAGTGTTTTGGAACGGCTCAAAGATCGCCCTGACGGCAAGTATATCAACGTTACGGCGATTACCCCGACGCCCCTGGGCGAAGGAAAATCGACCACCACCATGGGGCTGGCACAGGGGATGGGCAAGCGGGGCAAAAATGTATTTGCCACGATCCGCCAGCCTTCCGGAGGGCCGACGATGAACGTTAAGGGTTCCGCGGCCGGCGGGGGGCTCTCACAATGTATCCCGTTAACCCCCTTTTCTTTGGGTTTGACCGGCGACATCAACGCGGTGATGAACGCTCACAACCTGGCCATGGTAGCGGTCACTTCGCGGCTGCAGCATGAGTTCAATGCTACCGATGCCTTTATGAAACGGCGCGGCCTGGAGCGGTTGAATATCGATCCCCGCAACGTGGAGATGAAATGGATTATCGACTTCTGCGCCCAGGCGCTGCGCAATATCGTGATCGGCTTGGGCACCAGGAGAGACGGCCTGATGATGCACTCCGGTTTTGCTATTGCCGTCTCCTCCGAGGTGATGGCAATTTTAGCCATGGCCAAGGATTTGGAGGATATGCGCCGCCGCATGGGCGGGATTGTCGTCGCTTATGACAAGCGCGGCAAGCCCATTACCACTGAAGATCTCGGTGTTGCCGGGGCCATGACCGCCTGGATGGTGGAAGCGATCAACCCCAACCTGATGCAGACCCTGGAAGGGCAGCCCACCTTTGTCCACGCCGGGCCTTTTGCCAATATTGCGGTGGGACAGTCCTCGATTATCGCCGACCGGGTGGCCCTGAAGCTTTCCGACTATGTTCTCACTGAATCAGGCTTCGCCGCTGATATCGGTTTTGAGAAATTCTGGAATATCAAGTGCCGCGAATCGGGCCTGACCCCGCACTGCGCGGTGATTGTGGCCACGATCCGTGCCCTGAAATGTCATGGCGGAGCGCCGCTGCCGCTGCCCGGCCAGCCGCTCGATCCTGCTTACAACGAAGAGCAGCTCGAATGGGTCGAGGCGGGCTGCGAAAACCTGATCCACCATATCAACACGGTGAAAAAAGCGGGGATCAACCCGGTGGTTTGCATCAACGCTTTCCATACGGACACCGACAACGAGATCAAGCTGGTCCGCCGCCTGGCCGAGGAAGCCGGAGCCCGGGTGGCTCTTTCGAGGCACTGGCAGCACGGCGGCGAGGGGGCGCTCGAGCTGGCCGATGCGGTTATTGAAGCCTGCGACGAGCCCAGCAACTTCCGCTTCCTCTATGAGCTGGAGACGCCGCTGCGCGAGCGGATCGATCTCATTGCGCGGGAAGTGTACGGTGCCGACGGCGCGGAGTATACGCCGGAAGCGCTGGAGAAGGCCAAGCGGATGGAGGCGGATCCCGCCCTGCAAAAACTGGGCACCTGCATGGTTAAGACCCATCTCAGCCTCTCCGATGATCCGCTGATCAAGGGTGTCCCCAAGGGATGGAAGCTCTTCATCAGGGATATCCTCACTTACGGCGGGGCCGGTTTTGTAGTGCCTGTGGCCGGGGCTATTTCGCTCATGCCCGGCACCGCAGCCAACCCGGCGTTCATGGAAGTGGATGTGGATGTGGAGACCGGCAAGGTCAAGGGTCTCTTCTAGAGAGCAATTTATGTGAAAGAAAGTGGGGGGCTGTCCCGAAAGGGGAGCCCCCCAATTATATGTTTACGGCACCGCTGTGGTTAAACGGTACCTGTTTCCGTATTTACCCCCCCGCCACCGTGTAAATTCGCAGGGGCTGTCCCATAAGTGCAGCCTCCTTCACGGATTTAAGTAAGCTTCGCACGATAATTGTATCAGGAAGGATCCAAAAGCTCCCCTCATTCCCTCCTACACCATCTCACCCTGAGCTTCCTCCCTGTCACCGAGCGCAGCGAAGGGTCTCCACCGGTTAGACCCCGAATAGAGCGAACGACCGGGATTTTCAACGAGACCCCCGTCCCAACGCGCGAGATCCTTCGGGCTGCGCCCTCAGGATGACAGTA
>JAAZIE010000008.1 GCA_012510305.1 Bacillota bacterium
CGGTCAGCAGCAAAGGATCGGAATCGCCCGGGCCATTGCGTTGAACCCCAAGCTGATCATCTGTGATGAACCGGTTTCAGCCCTGGACGTATCGATTCAAAGCCAGATATTGAATTTGCTCCAGGATTTACAGGAAGAGTTCGGCCTGACGTACCTGTTTATTTCACACAACCTTTCTGTAGTGAAGCATATCAGCGACTGGGTTGCAGTAATGTACCTGGGAAAGATTGTTGAAATGGCGCCCGTGGGTGAACTGTTCAATAACCCCAAGCATCCCTATACTGAAGCGCTGCTGTCGGCTATTCCCGTACCCGATCCGGAAAGCAGCCGCGAAAGAGTTATTTTGGGAGGAGATGTGCCCAGCCCGATCAACATCCCCAAAGGATGCCGTTTCCATACGCGTTGCCAATACAAAACCGAGATCTGTGCAGAGAAGGAGCCGGAGTTTTTGGACCTGGGGGATAATCATTTTGTATCCTGCCACCATTACGAGAGGCCTAAACACAATGCATGAGTTTTAAAAATTTATGTAACTGTGAAGGAATTGGCGGTTGTGCGTCGAATAAATAATATGCGTCAAGCCGTAGAAAAAAACTATAGCGGTTTAAACAGGGCTAGAGACAGTAGCTATAAGGAGCTTACACAGTCCCAGGTTTCTGGGGGTTTAAGCTCCTTTGTTGTCTATGCCGGCCTGAAAATTTGTTTTACCAAAAGGGGGGGTGAAACAACTAGGCGCGTTGCACGGCGAAACGGCGAAGTCGAAAGCACGAGGTGGCTAAGTAATAGCTAAAATTAAGGAGGCTTGAAGAAATGAGAAAGAAAGTAGCAACTCTCCTTGGAGTACTGCTGGTACTTGCCTTGGCGATCGTGTGCATTGCCGGTTGCGGTCCGAAAGATTCCGCCAAGGATGGAACCTACGGGGGGACACTCAACGTGGCCCTTGCCCGTACCGCCCCGCATTATGATACCGACAAGTCTACAGACTCGTACAGCGGCCAGGTGATCTTCCATGTTTATGAGGGCTTGTTTGAAATAGACGAAAACTACAAACCCCAGCCTTACCTGGCCGAAAGTTACGAAGTTCAGGACGACGGTAAAACCTACGTGTTCAAGCTGCGCGAAGGTGTGCTTTTCCATAATGGCAACGAGATGACCTCTGAAGACGTCCTGGCCTCGTTTGAGCGTTGGCTTAAAAACAACGGCGGCGGACAGCAGGTTGAGCCGTACGTTGACAAGGCCGAGGCGACGGATAAGTACGAATTTGTCGTGAAATTCAAAGAACAGTATGCACCTTTCCTTTCATTTCTTAGCTCTATCGTTTCCAACCAGAAATTCGTAGTGCGTCCCAAGGAAATCATCGAAAAGTTCGGCGACAAGGTTATCGAAGAGCATATCGGTACCGGGCCGTACAAGATGGTGGAATATGTTCCCGATGATTATGTGAAATTGGAGCGGTTTGAAGAGTACGTCGCTCAGGAAGGGCCTTCCTTTGCCTACTCGGGTAAAAAAGAGGCCTATTGTGACGAGATCGTCTTCAGAATTGTTCCCGAGCCTGCGGTGAGGGTGGCGGGAGTCAAGACCGGCCAGTATCACTACGCCGAGCTGGCTCCCAGGGATGAGTTCGAACAATTAGAAGAAGATCCCGATGTTGTTCCCTATCTTGTCACCCCCTTTGGTCAGTCCTTTATCATCGTCAACATGGGCTACCCTCCTTTTGACAATGTCTATGCCCGGCAAGCGCTGCTGCACGCCCTGGATGTTGAGGAGCTGGCAAAAGCCATGCTCGGCGATGAAAAGTTCTGGTACCTGGACGGTGCTCTCTTCCCCGAGGGTCACATTTGGCATGTGTCCAATGCGGGCAAGGGCAGCTACAATGCTTACGATCCGGAAAAAGCCAAGGAGCTGCTGGACAAAGCGGGCTATAACGGGGAGCAGGTGATCATTCTCAACGGCAGGGATGACCCCATGGAGAGTCGGGGCGCCGAGGTGGCGAGAGACCAGCTGGAAAAAGTGGGGTTCAATGTTGATACGGACCTGCCCGACCGCGCTACCGTTGTGGAACGGCGCGAACAGTTGGACAGCTGGAACCTGCACTTCAACACCTTCTTTACACCCGATCCTGATCCGCAGGTTTACGGCGCCTGGATGGGGACCGATAAATGGATTGGCAATTGGAACGATGAGGACTCCGTGAAGATGGATGATATATTCGAACGCATGCTCAGGGAGATCGATTACGACAAGCGTGGCAAAATTGTTGAAGAATGGCATGAGGCCTTTTACGAGTATGTCCCTTATGTGAAGAACTTCTTCTTCAACGAATTCAACCTGGCTCATAAGTCGTTAAAGGGTTATGAGCCCTTCACGGTACACGTATTCTTCAACGTTTGGCTGGAAGAATAAGGGCGGTAAGCTGAAAGTCCGGGGTGGCTGCGCCGCTGTGCTGCAGCCACCAGCTTTTTTATCGAAGCGATGTTTCCCCATGGGACCTGTTTTATAAGCGGCAGAGGGATCCGGAAACCATGCTTTCCCCAAACCGCCTCTGGCAGTTGTGCAGGGCATAATTTTAGGGCCCGGTCATAAAACAGCCGGTAAGAACTGTTGCACTAAACCAAGTTGAGAAGAACCGATTGAAAGATGTTCTGGATGATGAAGTGAAAAAAACACTGTTTATGGCCGGGCCTATCTAGATGAGCACAATTTGGCGGGTTTAAAGGTCATTTCCCACAGGTAGAGGCAGCTTCTTGGCGGCCGGGACCAACAAGGTAATTGCTCTGTACGCCCGCACGAGCCAACTAGCAAAGCATTTCGGAAGAGGAGGAGGAAAAGCTGTGAAAATTGTTTCCATGGATCCGGAGAAATGTGTGGGTTGCAGAAATTGCGAGTACGCCTGCTCTTTTATACACTCCGATGATTTTGATCGGAAAGAGGCGCGCATTCGCGTATCGGTTTTCCCCAATGAACGCGTCTGTCTTCCGCTGACATGTGTTCACTGCAGCGAGCCCTTCTGCATGGAAGTTTGCCCCTCGGGTGCGATTGAAAAGGATGACGTTACAGGCGCGATTACAATTGATCCCAACCGCTGTGTGGGGTGCAAGATGTGCATTTTAGCCTGTCCCTTCGGACATATCTATTTCAATGCCCGGGAGCAGGTCTCTCAAAAATGTGATCTCTGCAGCGGCGAGCCTAATTGTGTCAAGTTCTGTATATCCGGAGCCTTGCAGTTCATCGAAATTGAAGAGGCTTACCAATCAAACCGCGATCAATTTGTTACAAAGCTGAAGACGATGCTGGAGAAAAAATCGTTCGAGGGGGAGGCCAAATGAGAACGCCAAAGCCGGGGATAGAAGTTGTGCAAACTCTCTGCCGCATGTGTGATGATCACTGCGGGATAAATGTGCATCTGGATGGCGGCAGCATTGTTGACATTGACGGATACGCTGCTCACCCCTGGAACAAGGGCAGGATATGTGTCAAGGGGCGTGCAGCCATAGATATGGTTTATGCCCCCGATCGTATTTTAAAGCCGATGAAGAAAACAGAAAAAGGCTGGCAGGAAATAGATCTTGCCCAGGCCCTGGATGAAATTGCCGGCAAGCTCAGGGCGATCATGGAAAAAGACGGGGACAGGGCTGTCGGTATCTGGAAGGGTGAAGCAATTGGCTTTGCCCAGCAGGAGGATCTGGCCAGACGTTTCTGTCATGCCCTGGGCACCCCCAATTATTTCTCGAACGATTCCGAATGCTATGTGGGACGCTATATCGGCTACTCCCTGGTGATGGGAGCTCTGCCTGTTCCCGATTATGCAAATTCTGATTGTATTGTTCTATGGGGAGCCAATCCTCCCTATGCCCATCCAAATATGACCCGAGCGATTATGGAGGCCAGGCAAAAGGGGGCCAAGCTGATCGTGATCGACCCCCGTTTATCGGCTATAGCCCGGAGAGCGGACTATTACTTGCCCCTCAAGCCCGGTACTGATGGAGTCCTCGCTCTCGGTATAATAAAGCTGCTGATCGAAAATAACTGGTACGACAAGGATTTTGTGGAACAATTCAGCATCGGGTTTGAAAAACTGGCTCGCTACACCAGGCAGCTAACGTTTGAATTTGTTGCTGACGAAACCGGCATCAGCCGCGAATTGCTCGAAAAGGTGGCTACCATGATTGCCCGAAGGGCGCCGCGCGTGGTGAACTATGCCGGTAATGGGTTGGAACACCACGAAAACGGGGTGAACAATGTTCGTGCGGTAGCCTGTCTTGACGGTCTGCTGGGCAGTCTTGATCATCAGGGCGGCAATCTTTTACCTGAAGGGGCCGGACTGAGAAATTTAACCCTGTACGACGAGATACCGCTGCAGCACCTCGGTCCCATCGGTGCAGACAAGTATCCCGTCTTGTATGACTTCAGGCAGGAGTGCCATACCATGACGGCGATGGATACCATCCTGAGCGGTGAACCTTACCCCCTGAGGGCCATGATTATAACTGCAGCCAACCCGGCGATGACCAACCCGAATTCACGGAAAGTGGTCAAAGCTTTGGAGCACCTGGATCT
The DNA here is from genome assembly GCA_012510305.1 of Bacillota bacterium. Taxonomy (GTDB): domain Bacteria; phylum Bacillota; class Dethiobacteria; order DTU022; family DTU022; genus JAAZPQ01. Next base: position 4,558 of record JAAZIE010000008.1, read on the forward strand.
TTTGGTGGTCAGGGATCTGTTCATGACTGAAACTGCCGCGCTGGCAGATTACTTTTTGCCCGCTGCTTCTTTTTTGGAACGCTCGGAACTGCATGAACACCGCATCTATCAAATAATCAACTTGACCAGAAAGATTCTCTCTTACCCCTCCTGCCAGGACGAGTACCAGTTTTGGCATGATCTGGCACACCGTCTGGGAGCCGGAGACTACTTCCCCTGGAAAAATGAAACTGAACTAAACCGCTGGCTGCTGGAGCCCACCGGGATTTCACTGGAAACACTTAAAGCTCATCCAGGGGGCTACAGGTACGGCCCCATTCGTTATGGAAAATGGAGAGAAAAACCGCTGGCTACGCCCTCGCAAAAATTTGAATTTGTTTCGGCTTACCTCAAGGGGAAAGGTTACCCGGAGCTGCCGGAATACAGATCGCCGGCGTACCTGGCCGACCGCGATGAAAAATACCCATATACGCTCATTACCGGGGCAAGAAAGCTGCTTTATTACCACAGCCGCAACCGCAATTTCCCGCGTTTCCGCAAGGCTGTTCCCGGCCCTGAAATTGAGATTCACCCCTCTGATGCAGAAGAGCTGGGTATAGCCAGCGGTGAGCCGGTGCGGGTTACCTCCAAAATCGGCTCGCTGGATATACCGGCCTCTGTTGTAGAAACCAGTGAAATAGTGCCCGGCTTTTTTCAGATAACCCATGGATGGAAAGAAGCCAACGTCAACCTGATTACTCCTGATGCGGCCAACGATCCCATCAGCGGTTTTCCCCTGCTGAAGGCAATTCCTGTGAGGATTGAAAAGTTGTAATCAGGGTCTGCTTGTAGAAGGCAGCATAGGCAGTTATTGCAAGATTCGTTGAGGAGGCGCACCATGGTTACGTTATTTAAGGGCATGAAGCTGATTACTTCCGCCAAAAATGCCGTTATCGACGATGCGCTGATAATAGTTCAGGGTGATAAAATTGCCCGGGTCGGCAAAGCCGGTCATACTGAGGCAC
>JAAZIE010000055.1 GCA_012510305.1 Bacillota bacterium
GATCAATACTTTGAACCCCCCGATCGGTATTTATTTTATGGTCCTCTTGATGATCATAAAACACAGCGAGCTGCTAAAGCGGCAATTTGCCCAGCAGCATCACGAACAAGATCGCTAGAAAGATAGCCGGCAGCAGGTTTCCCACCTTGATGCGCAGCTGATCGGTCAACAGGTTCAACCCGATGCCAAAGATGAGCAGTCCGCCTGCTGCGGTCATCTCGGTGATCATGGCCTCGGTTAAAAAAGGTTTCACGTATGTAGCGGCAACGGTGATCGCACCCTGGTACAGAAACACGGGCACCCCCGAAAAAGCCACCCCCACACCCAAGGTGGAAGCAAGAACCGTGGCGGTGATCCCGTCGATGAGCGACTTGATGAAAAGGGTGGTATGCCGCCCGGTGAGCCCGCTCTCCAGGGCCCCCATGATCGCCATCGCCCCCACACAGAAAACCAGGCTGGCGGTAACAAAACCCCTGGTAAAAAGACCGCCGCGCCCGCCGGCGCCGCCTAAACGCCCCTCCAGGTTCTCCCCCAGCTTTGAAAGCCGTTCCTCGATTCTCAAAAGCTGGCCCAGCAGGCCGCCGGCGACGATGCTCAAAACCAGCACCAGGTAGTTACGTGTCTGCAAAGCCATGGATAGTCCGATGAGGATAACCACAAGGCTGATCCCCTGCATGACCACCGCTTTATATTTTTTCGGAAACCCGCCCCGCAAGAAGTTTCCCAGCAAGGCCCCGGCAATAATTGCTGCAGCGTTGACAATGGTTCCTAGCAAAGCTTGTTCCCCTTTTCAAATTTCCTTATATTATAACACTAATCTAGCTTTTAATGGTTGAGGCGCCAAAAAAACCCTGGCAGGACCCTTTTAACCGGCATTGTCAAAGAGCACTGTAAAAACGCTGCCCCAGCCGGGTTCGCTTTTTACCGCGATGCGGCCGCCGTGGAGCTCCACGATCTGCTTCACCAGGGCCAGGCCCAGGCCGAGCCCGGCTCCTTTGGCCGCGCTGCGCGACCTCTCCACGCGGTAAAAGCGGCTCCAGATCTTGGGGATCTCGGCATCGGCGATGCCCACACCGTCATCGGCCACGCTGAGGCGGATTTCCCCGCCTGCTTTCCCCAGGGTCACCCGGATATTCCCCTTCTCCCTGCCGTAGCGGTAGGCATTGCGGATCAGGTTTTCCAGCATCCGGGCGATGAGCGTGCCCTCGGCCTTCACCTTGATCCCCGGCTCGATCTCCGCAGCCAGGGCAATCCCCTTCTCGCCGCTTTTCTTCTGCTCGCGGCAAACGGAGCGGACCAGCTCGCTCAAATCGATGGTCTGAAAGGAGTAAGTTTCGGTGCGCTGCTCCAGGCGCGTGAAGCTGAGCAGGGTCTCGATGAGGTGCGCCATACGGTAACCCTGCTTCTGGATGGCCCCGATAGACTCGTAGAGCTCCTCTTTTTCGGACACGTTCTCCAGGGCGTACTCGCACTGTGCCAGGATCGTGGTCACCGGGGTGCGCAGCTCGTGGGAAGCGTCGGAGGTAAAGTGCCGCTGGGCTTCAAAGTTGGCTTCGAGGCGGTCAAACATGCGGTTAAAGGTCCCCGCCAGCCGGTGCAGCTCGTCGCCGCGACCTCTCATCTCGATTCGCTTGGAGAGATCGCCGCTTTCCCTGATCTCCTCGGCGGTTTTACCGATCTGGCGAATGGGCCCCAGCGAGCGCCCGGCGATGAGATAACCGCCGCCCGCGGCCAGCAGGATCAGCAGGGGCACGGCGATGAGAACGGCCCGGTAGAGCGCCGGGGTGTTTATGGCCGCACCGCTTTCCGGCGCCGCGCCCCGCACCCAGACCTGCAGGTTTTTCTTCACCTGCACCCGGCGGTCGTAAACTAGGTAAGTCTCGCCCCCTGCTCTTACCGAGTGCACAGCACCCTCCTTGAGGGGCACTCTCTCCAGCGCTTCATCAGGAGCGTAACCGGTGATGATCTCGCCGCCGTCACCGAGAACAAAGCAGTAGATCCCGCTTTTGAAGGAGACAAAATCGTCGTCGATCTCCAGCTCGCCGTCGTCGTACTCGATCTCGTGGGTGTTGCTTTCCACCAGCCCCGTGAGCGCTCCCCGGGCCTGGTGCCCCGCCGTGGAACGGGTTACCAGGGCGATAAAGGCAAAGACCACGGCGGAAAGAAGCACCATGAAGACGGTGAACCACAGGGTGATCTTTAACTTGATCGTCACGACTTATTCACCCGCCTTCATCCGGTAGCCGATACCGCGCACGGTATGGATCAGCTTCGTGGCGTGCCCTTCGTCAATCTTTTTACGCAGGTAGTTGATATAAA
>JAAZIE010000056.1 GCA_012510305.1 Bacillota bacterium
ATTTGGGAAGCCTTGCCAATTATAAATGTGTGCCCAAAAAGGGCCTGTTTTGTGCCATGTTATAAATTGCTAAATACCGTTTGCCTAAAGATTCGGCAGCTTCCTTGCCCAGGGCCAGGGCGACGTGCGAGTATATGTCCGTCGTTATACCGGTTCTTGAATGTCCCAAAATATCGTCCACCACCTTAGGTGGCACTCCATCCTGCAATAGGTAGGTGGCCATGGAATGACGCAGGCCATGGACCGAAGGCGCTCTTGATTTTTAGCTTTCTTCTATTTGCCTATTCTTCAATTGATAGAAAACTGCCCGCCCGATGCCCTTTCAGGAGGCGTAACAAGGGGGACAGGCCTTACTAAAGAAGGATGTTTGTAGGTAGATATAGAAATATTTACATAAATGGTGCAAAATCGGGGGGGTTTTAATTTTAACATGCTTGTTCCTGAATAGGGAGCAGGCTAAATCGAGCAAGGCTATCTGGAAATGAATAGAGAAGGATGTCGAAACAATCAAACCTGTAGAAAGTAGAAATGAACTTAGAAGAACCTTTAAGCCTCACATGATCATGGCCGTCGCCCTGGGATCATCAGTGGGATGGGGATGCTTCGTGATGCCCGGCGATTGGCTCCGCCAGGCCGGGGTTCTGGGAGTGGCGATCGGCTTTGTTTTGGGCTTGCTGCTCATGGTGATCATCGCCGTCAACTACAGCCACCTGATCAACAAATTCCCCGTTTCCGGCGGCGCCTTTGTCTATGCCTACGCCGGTTTTGAACGAAATCACGCCTTTTTCTGCGGTTGGTTTTTAACGTTGGCTTATATCAGCATTGTGGCGCTGAATGCCACCGCCGTAGCGCTGCTGGTAAAATTTATTTTCCCCGATCTGATCGCCCGGACAGGCTTGTTATGGCAGATCGCCGGTTGGGATGTCTATCTGGGCGAAGTAGCTATTGCCGGTATCTCCCTGGTCATCTTCGCCTACCTGAACATAAAGGGCGCCGATATATCGGGCCGCATGCAGTTTTGGATGTGCATGGGGTTTTTGGCCGGTGCAATCATGCTGGCTGTGGGCTGTATCTTGCATCCGGCTACCGCCCTGTCCGGCGCCGGCCCGCTTTTCCCTCCGGGGATAAAACCTTGGTCTGCCGTTGTTACCATCGTGGCCATCGCGCCCTGGGCCTACCTGGGTTTTGACAACGTCCCCCAAGCGGCGGAAGAATTCGACTTCCCCCTCTCCAGGGCTCTGGGCTTGATTGTTACAGCGCTGTCCCTTTCCTGCCTGATGTATATACTGCTTGTATTCGCCACCGCCATGGCCACGCCCCGGGATATTATTGCCGCGCAAACCAGCTCCGCCTGGGTCACGGGAGATTCCATCGCTCTTCTCTTTGGCAAGGCCGGCTTGATCGTGTTGGCTTTCTCGCTGCTCATGGGTGTCGCTACCGGCCTGAACGGTTTCTATGTCTCCACGAGCAGGTTGCTGTTTGCCATGGGACGGGCCCGCATAATACCCGGGATCTTTGCCCGGGTTCATCCCAAATATGGAACCCCCTATACCGGGATCGTCTTTACCGGCCTGGTATGCCTGCTGGCCCCCCTGTTTGGAAGACAGGTGCTGAGCTGGATCGTGGATATGTCCTCATTCGGGGTAACCTTCGCCTACTTCTATACGTCGGCAACGGTTTTCAAGTTTACCAGGTGGTCGGGTGAAGGCGCCAAGCCGGTGCTGAAGGCCCTGGCTCTGCTGGGGACCCTGTCGGCTGCCGCCTTTTTTCTGCTGATGGTGATCCCTGCACTGCCCTCCTCCTTGCCCTGGCAGTGCGGGATTGCGTTGGGAATATGGATCGTCCTCGGTTTGATCTTTTATGCATTGAGAAGTAAGGATTTCACGCGGATTCCAAAAGAAAAGATGGATTACTATATCTTTGGGCGCAAGATGTTGGACTAAGAGCTTCCCCGCCAAAGCGCAACTGCAGCGGTACCGCTGACTTGTTTAATAGACTCCGTATTCTCCGGTGAATTCAGCAGCCGCTTTCACATTTTCAGACTTTGCCGTGATCAAAGATCTCTTCAGTTTCCACCACGGATTAGAGGGAGCAGTATTCAAGAGAGTGTGCTTTGGCTACTGCGCGGTTCACGACCTTGCCGCCGACGACGTTGATCCCCTGGATGAGCGTCGTCTTCTCGTCTGCCACGCGCTCCCATCCCCTGTTGGCCAGCTCCAGGGCATAAGGCAGGGTGGCATTGCTCAGCGCGAAGGTGGATGTCTGCGGGACCGCGCCGGGCATGTTGGGAACACCGTAGTGC
>JAAZIE010000057.1 GCA_012510305.1 Bacillota bacterium
GGATATGACCAAAGGCGCCAAGGATCTTGTTGGCGACAATAAGCGAGATATTTGCCGAGACCTGAATCAAAATTGTCGGCAGGCCAACCTGGTAGATCTCCAGGATAATTTTAGCGCTGGGGCGCAGGTGCTTCAGGGTAATCTTCAGGGTGCTTTTGCCGCCCAGGTAATACCACAGGTAACAGGCAACATTAACCACCTTGGCCAGGAGGGTGGCGATGGCCGCTCCCCGAATCCCCATGTTCAAGACAAAAATAAAGATGGGATCAAGAGCTATATTGGTCAGGGCCGAGGCGATCAGCACCGTCATCGGTAAAATGGCGTTGCCCTCCGCGCGGATGGTGTGGGCAAGCATGAATGAAGAGAACAGCAGGATCGCTCCGTCGGCAATCACCGACATGTACTCAGCAGAGGGGGCGATGATATCGGGAGTGGCTCCGAAAAAAACCAGCATCGGCTCCAGGTAGAGGCGCCCGGCCAGGGTTAGCGCAAAACCCAAAACGAGGGAGAGCAGGACAACCTGCCCGATGGTGGCCCGGGCTTCTTCCGGTTTTCCGGATCCCAGCGAACGAGAAATTAAAGAGGCGGCGCCGACCCCGGTACCGATGGCAATAGCGCCGAAAATCATCTGGGCGGGGAAAGCTACCGAGAGGGCGGCGATCGCTTCGCTGCCCAGGCGGCCGACAAAGGCGGCGTCAACCACGTTGTATGAAGCGGTCACCGCCATGGCCACGGTCGCCGGGAGCGAAAAACGCCAGAGCAGCTTGCTGATTTTCTCTGTACCCATCTCCCGGGCGCGGCTCAGGTTATCCATTGGATCTTGGCTCCACTCCTTCTGCATCAGGAAACGACTTTAACTGCTTCTTCAAAGAAAGGTTGATTCCTGTATTTTTGTAACGTAATATTATGGCAGAAGCGATCTGGAAAGTGAAGGGGGAGCAAAATGGGCACTTCACGCGTAGTTGTTTTTGCCGGCGGTGATTGCCGCGATCTCAACTTTTACCGGCGGCTCATCGGTCCGCGCGACCGGATTGTCTGTGCCGACGGGGGCAGCCGCCATGTTCTGGCCATGGGGCTAAGCCCTTTTGCCGTGGTTGGCGACCTCGACTCCGTGGACCGGGCGCTGGAAGAAAAGCTGAAGCAGCTGCCGCTGGAATGGATTCGCAACCCTTCCCTTGACCAGGAGCAGTCGGATCTGGAGATGGCCCTCGTCTATGCCCTCTCACTTGAGCCGGCGGAACTGCTTATCTGCGGTGCCCTGGGCGGAGACAGGGTTGATCATCTCCTGGCCAACCTGCACCTGCTGCTGATCCCTTTACAGGCGGGTGTTGAGGCCAGGATTGTCGATGAAGGGCAAACCATTGGGCTGCTCGATCGCGAGATGATCATATCGGGGCGGCCCGGTGATTATCTTTCCCTCCTTTCGCTGACGCTCAAGACCACCGGCATCACCACGCAGGGTTTGAAGTATCCCCTTCACGGCGGCACCCTTAACTTCGGCTCCACCCGCGGTTTAAGCAACGAACTCATCTCCCCTAGCGCCCGGGTTGCGGCATCCTCGGGCCTGCTCCTGGTGGTCCACACCACCCGGCGATGACACTTTGGGGACGTACCTTCCTGTTGCATTTTGTTTCGCGAATCAAATTAGATGCAACAACAAGGACCGTCCCTCCTGTTGCATGTTGCATGAATCAAGTTAGATGCAACAACAAGGAC
>JAAZIE010000058.1 GCA_012510305.1 Bacillota bacterium
GATCTACTTGAAAGCCTTCGAGATCGCCGTGAAGAAGGCCCGCCCCGCCACCGTCATGTGCAGCTACAACCTTGTCAACGGGGTTTACGCCGGTGAGAGCAGAAAGCTGCTCCGGGATATTTTAAGGGAAGAGTGGGGCTTTGAAGGGATCGTCATCTCCGACTGGGGCGCGGTGAACGACCGGGTGAGCGGGCTGCTGGCCGGACTCGACCTGGAGATGCCCTCTTCGGGCGGCATTCACGACCGGCAGATCGTCGGGGCCGTTCAATCAGGCAATCTGGGTGAAGAGTGCCTGGACGAGGCGGTAGCCGGGATCCTGCGCTTCGTCTTCAAATACAGGGCGGCGGGAAAGGAGCACGGCATGCAGGGAGCAGATTATGAAAAACACCATGCCCTGGCCCGCAAAGCGGCTGCCGAAGGTGCGGTCTTGCTGAAAAACGAAAGGCAGCTCTTGCCGCTTGGCCCCGATGATGACTTTGCCGTCATCGGCCGGCTGGCGAAAGAGCCCCGCTACCAGGGCAGCGGCAGCAGCCGGGTGAACCCGAAAAAACTGGTCAGCTTTTGCGATTACCTGGATTCACAAAATATCACTTACGACTATGCTCCCGGGTACGACCTCGGGGGCGACGGCTACTCGGAGCAGGAGATCGCCGCCGCCGTGGAGCTGGCCAAAAACAGCAAATACATCCTTATATTCGCCGGGCTCACCGATGAATACGAATCGGAAGGCTTTGACCGCACCCACCTGGAGCTGCCCCGGGGGCACAACGAGCTCATCGCCGCCCTGGGCGAGGTTTCGGACGAGGTGATCGTTGTTCTCAGCTGCGGCAGCCCGGTGGAGATGCCCTGGCTGGAACAGGCCGGAGCCCTGCTCAACCTCTACCTGGGGGGAGAAGCCGGCGGTGAAGCGGCTTTTGATCTTATCTTCGGCCGGGTGAACCCTTCAGGAAAGCTGGCCGAAACTTTCCCGCTGAGCCTCGGGGATTGCCTGGCGGCTAAATATTCCGGGATGGGCCCCGGGCATGTTCACTACCGGGAAAGCATTTTTGTGGGCTACCGCTATTTCGACAGCGCCGAAAAAGCGGTGCTTTTCCCTTTCGGTTACGGGCTTTCCTATACCAGCTTCACCTACGGCAACCTGAAACTAAGCGCAAACACAATCGGCGAAGACGGCTCTCTCCAGGTGAGCTTCGATGTAAAGAACACCGGAGAGAACGACGGGGCGGAGGTGGTGCAGCTTTATGTTCGAGATGCGGAGGCGACCCACTTTATCCCTGATAAAGAGCTTAAAGGCTTTACCAAGGTCTTCCTGGCGAAAGGCGAGTCAAAAACCGTCACTTTCGATTTAACAAAAGAAGCTTTTGCTTTTTACAGCACCCGGACCGGGGGCTGGTGCGTAGAGAGCGGCGCATTCGAGATCATGGCCGGTTCTTCTTCCCGGGATCTCTTGCTTCGGGAAACCGTGCAGGTGAAGGCTCCCGCTGTTGAGCTCTCCTGCTACAGGGAAAAAGCGCCGGTGTATTACACCCTCTCCAAGGCGGAAGAGATCCCCCTGGAGCAATTTGAGGCGCTTTTGGATCGAAAGATCCCCGCCGAAACCACACCCCAAAAAGGAGAACTCGATCTGAACAGCACCATCGGCGAGCTCGGGGTGAGCGCTTTCGGCAGATTCTTCCGGTGGGCGGTCCACCGCTTTGCCCCGGCAGTTCTGCCCAAAGGCGCCCGGGAGTTCGAGAAAAAGATGGTCCGCGAGGGGGCGCTTTCGCTGCCCCTGCGCAATATTTTCGCTATGACCGGCGGCGCCATCACCTACGAGGCCACCCTGGGACTGCTGGAGGCCTTCAACGGCAAGACCTTAAAAGGGCTCTGCCGTTTTGTGAAGGCCATGCTCTCCAAAAAACCGCCCAAAAAAACAGAGATCTTCAGTTCAGGCGAGTCAGGGGAACGGTGACTTTGACTCACTTGACTGACGGCTCATGAGCGAACAACCAGGCCAAGCCGGGGCTGTCCCCACAGCCGTAAAGGGCAGCCCCGGGCCTCCCACACAGTCACCC
>JAAZIE010000009.1 GCA_012510305.1 Bacillota bacterium
CCCGCAGCTTTTGGGCGGCGTTGAAGGTGGAGGACTGCTCCAGCAGGGGCGCCAGGCTGGAGGGATCTTCTACCGGTAACGGCATCCCGCTGCGGCAAAGCCCCGCCTCGTCATATATTTTCAGGCAGCGTTCCCAGTATTTTTTCCCCGCCTGCGGAAAAAATTTTTGTTTAAACTTTCCCGGAAAACCGCCCCCCGCCCTCCCGGCGGCCGCACCGGCCCAGGCCCGGTAAATTTCATCCAGGGCGCTTCTTGAGGGCAGCGCCAGGTTGAGCAAAAGCTCGTTGCGCCCCCGGTCGGCTTCGCGGTAAAGCAGGTAGACCCTGATGGCACCGTCGCCGGGGCAGCCCTGGAAAAAGGTCTCCAGCGTCCTTTTGGAGAGGGGCAGATCGTAGAGGATCAGCACCCGGCAGCCCTCGCTCCGGGCTGCGGGCAGCCCCCCCTCATAATTATCCCTGCCGTTGGTGAGAAAAGCAAGCGGTAACCCCGCCGGCAGCTGCCGCTGGAGCATCTCTTTCCGCCCCTTCGTACCTGTAAAAATAACCGCCGGTGCGCCTTCGGCCTCCAAAATCTTTTTCAAGGTGGAGAGGCGGCGGCGCAGCCCGCGCCGGTCGATCACGGTGACCCGCCCGCGGGAAAAGGTATCGCCCCGGCGCAGATCCTTCAAGACCATATCCAATACCGGACGCTCTTTAAAACAGCCCTCTCTGAGGGTAAAGGCCAGGTCGAACCGGCGGTCCCTCCCGAGAGAGGGTTCCAGCGCCGCAGCCGAAAAGAAAATCGGTGCGGCCCCGTGCTCACCTGATTCCAGGTTCAGCTTGAGATGCCTTTGGTCGGCCCCCACCAGGCGCCACGACTTCAGCTCCCAGCCCCGGCTGCAAAAAAGCGGCCGCGGGTTGCCTTTGCCGAAAGGTTCCAGCAGCGCCGCCTGCCGGGCCAGCTCCATCCCCATCTCCGGCGGTTCCAGGACGGCGTCGATCTCGAGCAGGGGGGAGCGGTGCTCGGGAAGCAGGCGCCCCGCCGCATAGCGGTTGAGCTGAGAGCGCAGCTCGTCAACATGGGCCGCCTTGACCGTCAAACCGGCGGCCTGCCGGTGCCCGCCGAAGCGCTCCAGCAGCGCTGCGCAGTTATGTAAAGCGGCGGTGATATCAAAACCGGGGACGCTGCGTGCCGAGCCGCGCCCCTCTTCTCCCTCCAGGGAGATGAGCACCACGGGGCGGTAAAAGCGCTCCACCAGGCGTGAAGCGGCGATGCCGACCACGCCGTGCGGCCAGTCCGCGCCGGCCAGGGTGATAATATGCTCCCCGGCGGCCCGGCGATCCGCCGCCAGCGCCTCCTCGGCTTCCTTCAATATCCGCGCCCCCATGCTGCGCCGCTGCCGGTTGGCCTGGTCCAAAAAGAGGGCGCTCTCCCTGGCTTTCGCCTCATCCCGCTCCAGGAGAAGGCGTATCGCCGGATCGGCCTCCCCGATTCGACCGGCGGCGTTGAGCGGCGGAGCCAGGACAAAGGCCAGCGCATAGCTGTCGATCTCTTCCGGCCGCAGCCCCCCGGCCTCGGCCAGGGCCCGCAAACCCGGCCGCGGCGAACGTTTCAACTGCGCCATCCCGCAGGCGGCAAGAACCCGGTTTTCACCCCGCAGCGGCACCATGTCGGCCATCGTCCCCAGGGCGGCGAGATCGAGCAGCTCTTCGGGAAAAGCAGCGCCGGCCCGCTCCATCAGCGCCGCGGCCAGCTTGAAAGCGATCCCTGCGCCGCAAAGATCTTTGAAGGGGTAGCGGCAGCCTTCCTGGAGCGGATTCAAAACGGCGGCAGCGCCTTCAAGCGTGCCAAAGGGCAGGTGATGATCGGTCACGATAAGATCCAGGCCCAGATCGCGGGCGCAGGCTGCTTCGGCGGCGGCGTTGGCGCCGCAATCGACCGTGATCACCAGGTCGGTCCCGGCCGCGGCGATCTGCTCCAGCGCCCCCCGGTGCAGGCCGTAGCCCTCCCGGAAGCGGCTGGGCAGGTAAAAATCAACCGCTGCCGCGCCCAGCCGGCGCAGCGCTTCGATCAGCAGCGCCGCCGCGGTGATCCCGTCGACATCGTAATCGCCGTAGACAACGATCTTTTCTCCCTTTTGCAGGGCGGCGCCGATCCGCTCCGCCGCGCGCTCCATCCCCATCATCAGCCAGGGCGAGTGCAGCTGCTCCGGCGAGGGATCAAGAAAATCCCGGGCGGCAGCGGCGCTGTCGATGCCCCGGTGAAACAAAACCCTGGCCAGTGCCGGTAAAATATCCAGCTCTTCCGCCAGGGCGGACACTTTTTCAACCGGCGCCGGAACGGGGCTGTCCCAGCGTTTCTCAGAAAGGCTCATCTTTTACGGAGCCTCTCCTTCCCCGGCCGCTGCTCTTGCCTCGCGGAGCTGGGCCAGCTCCCTTTGCAGGCCCCCCTTCTCCTGTTCCAGGCCGGCCAGGCGCGCCTGCAGATCTTCCAGGCGGCGCCTTTCGGCGCGCGTCCGGAAAGCGGTGCGGATACCGCGATAAAGGCTGAATAAGCCCATGGCCAGGGCGCCGGCGGCGGCGGAGCCGATGATCAGGACAATCAAAGAGACCTCGGTTTTCCCAAAAAGATAGCTCACCGCTACCGGCTGGTTATTGGCCGCGGCCACGAGGGCGATGACCAGGCTAAATAGAAGGGAAAGAATCAACAACCACGCGCCCATGTTCAGCGCTCCTTTCTTTTGGCTCGCTCAGGCCGGACGGCGGCGGAGCCGCCTGGACTGAACCCTGCCCAGATCCAGCCAGAGGGGAGCGGCGATAAAGACCGACGAATACGTCCCCACAACCACGCCGATGAGCAGGGCGATCACGAAAGCGATGAGGTCGAAACTGCCGATAAAATAGTAGAAGCCCACCAGCAGGGCCGCCAGCACCAGCAGGGTGGTCATCGAGGTATTGATCGTCCGCACCAGGTTCTGGTTGATGCTCCGGTCCACCATCGCCGCGTATTCGTCTTTCTTTTTACGCTTGATGTTTTCCCGGATGCGGTCGAAGATAACGATGGTATCGTTGACCGAGTAACCAAATATGGTTAGAAGGGCCGCGATAAAGGGCACATTGGCCTCGATCTGGAAGATCGAAAACACGGCCACAATTATAAAGATATCGTGAAGCAGGGCGATGATCGCCGCGAGCGCAAAGCGGAACTCGAAGCGAAAAGTAATATAGGCGATCATCCCGGCAACGGCGACAGCCAGGGCGATGAGGGCCTGGCGGGTCAGCTCGCCGCTGATGATCCCGCCCACGCTTTCCACGCGCAGATCATCGGGGCCCAGCGAGGGCCAGCGTTCCCGGAAAGCGGCCAGGACGGCGTTGCGGCGCCCCTCCTCTATATAGGCGCTCTTGATCACCACCCCTTCGGTTAGCCGCCCCTGCAGATCGCGTCCTTTGACCGTCTGCACCACAGCGCCCTTGAGCTCGGGTATACCGCCGGCCAGCGCCTCCACTTCGGCCGGGGTAAAATCATCGGCCAGGTTCAGGTGCAGCACGGTCCCCCCGGCAAAGTCGATCCCCAAATTCATCCCGGAGATGAGCAGGGAAACGATGCCGCCCAGGATCAGGAGTACGGAAAGAGCATAAGGAATTTTTCGATGGCGGACAAAATTGATCATGCCGCTTTCACCCCCACGAAACGGCTGCTCCGGACCAGCCCGGCCCTGAAAGCAAGGCGCATCAAGGCCCGCGTCAGCGTCACCGCTGTCAGCATGCTGCAGACAATACCGATAAAGAGAGTCACGGCAAAGCCGCGCACCGGGCCGCTGGCCAGGGCAAAAAGAACAACCGTGGCGATAATGGTGGTCACGTTGGAGTCGAGGATGGTGCGGAAAGCCTGCTGAAAACCGTTTTCGATGGCGCGGTGAACGGTGCGCCCGTTTTTAAGCTCCTCCTTGATCCGCTCAAAAATAAGCACGTTGGCATCCACCGCCATGCCGATAGAGAGAATTAGCCCGGCGATACCGGGCAGGGTCAGGGTGGTGGGCAAAAGCGTGAGCGCCCCCAAAACCAGCGTGAGGTAAAAGAGCAGGGCCACGCCGGAAATAAAGCCGGCAAAACGGTAAAATGAAATCATGTAAAGCACCACTATGGCCAGCCCGACGGCGGCGGCATAGACGCTCACATCCATGGTCCGCCGGCCCAGAGTGGGCCCCACCAGCTGCGACTCCAGCTCCACCAGCTCCACCGGCAGAGAACCGCTGCGCAGAAGCAGGGCCAGCTCGGCCGGTTCTTCGTGGCCGGTAATCCGGGCCTGGCCGTCGGTAATAACCGCATTGACCACGGGATCGGAGATGATCTGTTCGTCGAGCACGATGAAGATCTTCTGGCCGTAAAATTCACCGGTGGCTTCAGCGAAGCGCTTGGTGCCCTCCTTGTCCAGCTCCAGGGAGATGAAGGGATCGGGCTCTTCGGGATCCCGCATCATCTGCACGCGGCGCAGGTTGGCGCCGGTGATGACCTCTTCACCGTTGGGATCAACAAAGGAAAGCCTGGCCGTGCTGCCGATGATCTCGCGGGCCTTTTCCGGATCATCGATATCGGGCAGCTCGATGCGGATCCGGTTTCTACCCTGCGGCGCAATCACCGGTTCGGCCACGCCCAGCTCATCGACCCGGTTGCGGATAACTGCCATGGTCCGCTCGATGACATCGGCATCGACCTTCTCATCCCCGGTTTCCTTCGCCTCCAGGAGCACGTAAAGCCCGCCGGCGATATCGAGCCCGCGCTTGATCCCGATATCCTCTTTGCCGGTCCAGGCCAGCATCTTCTTGCCCACATCGGTACCCAGAGCAACCTGAAAAACCAGGTACGCCAGTCCTGACAGCAGCAAACAGGCAGCGAAAAATAAAACTAAGCGTTTTCGCTTATTTTTTTTGTTTCCCAAGGATAACCACCTTCCCGTCGATTTATGCAGTTACCTTCAACACATTATACCAGAGCAGGGGCTTCATTTCAGGTAAAATTGTCATCCCGGTGAAAAGCGCCCCGTTAAGCGAGGGCGGGGCAAAGTGTACCCGGAGGGGGAAAAGGTGAGGGGGAAAAGAGAAAGGGGCCGCCCCTGAGGGCAGCCCCCCGTTTTTAAACCGAAGCAGCGTCCCACTTGTTTTCGCTGCGCAATTTCTCGACAATTTCTTCGGCGATCACTTTTAACTCGCGCTTGTCCACCTTGGCCACCCGGGTGAGGGGGAAGTCCTTGTCCTGGGGCCAGATTTCAACATGCTGCGGCCTTTTGTAAGAAGCGATCTCCTTGCAGTACCCTTCGATCTCTTCTGCGGTCAGCTCCATGCCCTTTTTGGGGCGGACAAAGGCAAAGATGCCCTCGTCAAAAACGCGGTGCTTGATCCCCACCACATCGACCAGGTCAACCTTTTCGTGGGTGGCGATGTACTCTTCAACCTCATCGGGGAAAACCTGGTAACCCTTTTGCTTGATCACAAATTTCTGCCTGCCCGAGAGGAAAAGGGCCCGGTTGGGGCCGACCATCGTGTAGTAGCCCATATCCCCGGTATAGAGAACGCCGTCTTTGGAAACCGCTTTCGCCGTCTCTTCGGGCAGGTTGTAGTAGCCCTTGAAGACGATGGGGCCGTGCACGCAGATCTCGCCCACCTCGCCGTCGGGCAGCTCCTCGCCGGCGGTGCCGTCGGGTTGCATCGGCTTGCGCACCGTCACCGGGGCCAGATCATCATAAGCGGCGCCCACCTGCCCGGCCATTTCGTCAACGCTGATATCCGGTGCGGTGTAGGTGTAGAATCCCGCCGTCTCGGTCATCCCCATGCCGGTACCGAAATTGGGCGCCATTTTGGCCATCTCTCTCAGGAAAACGCTGTCCACGGCGGAGCCGCCGTAGATGGCAAAGCGAAGGCTGGAGGTATCAAAATCGGCGTACTCCGGCAGGGCCCATTCCAACCGGTATTGCGTGGGAATCTGGCCCAAAACGGCGATGCGGTGCTTCTCAATCGCCTCCAGGGTCATCTTCGGATCAAATATCCTGATCAAATAAGCCGTTCCCCCCACATAAAGCGTCGTCATCAGCTGCTCGGTAACGCAGCCCACATGGCTGGGCGGCAGGTTGATCAGCATGCGCATATCCTCACGCTCCACCTTGCCCCCCAGCCCCCGGGCCAGCACTTCGTTTTGAATGATAATATTTTCATGGCTCATCACCGCCGGCTTGGGCTCTCCCGTGGTCCCGGTGGTGAAGATGATCAGGGCGGGGGTGTGCGTGTCGATCCGGGCGGCCGCTTTTTTCAGCTCACCGCGGAAAAGATCCTTGATCTTCAAAGCGACCAGCTTTCTCTTGTTCATCATATCCGTAATCGCCATCGCCCCATCCATCAGTTCACCGGGCTTGGGATTGGGCGTAAACTGAACCAGGTGCTCCACGTAAGGGCAGTCTTCCTGAACCGCTTTCCCCACCTCGCGAAAGTCGCGCAGCGGCGTATTTCCCAGGAAAAAGAAAGCTTTGGGCTTGATCTTTTTCAGATCGCGGACCACCTCGGCCTCTTTGAGGCGCACATCCAGGGGCGCAATAATAATCCCGATCTTGAAGCAGGCGTACATCAACAGAACATGCTCGGGTATCAGCACCAGCATCGTGGCCAGGCGATCCCCTTTTTTGAGCCCCATGTCGAGAAGTCGCAGGGCGAAGAAATCCACCATGGTATTGAACTGCTTGTACGTCACCGTGTTGTCGTCTTCATGCTGAACCAGGGCCGGCTTCCCGGGCTCCACCTTGGCCCATTTTTCCGGATAATCGTTCAGCAGCGGCAGCTTCCACTCTTGGCCGGACATCTATTCTCCTCCTCCATATTAAAATTTAACCGTTCCCCTTTAAAGTTTCCACATATTTCTCCAATTACCCTCTCTTAAAAAGATAGGATCAACTATCAATATTCTAATTTAAAGATAAATTATATTGACCGATTCGTCAAGTTCTTTTTGACTTTTTTGCATTAAATGAATTATTTAAAAGAAAGAGGGTGAGAAAGCAGGATAAATCAGTCAGAACAAAAGGTGACAGGGGGACGTACCTCCTGTCACCTTTTTGCCTGCGTCAACCGGCTCAGGGCTGTCCCAAAAGGGCAATCCCCAAAC
>JAAZIE010000059.1 GCA_012510305.1 Bacillota bacterium
AGCTTGATCTCTTCACCTATTTTCCCGCGGACAGCCCCCGCCTCGCGCCCTCCGGCAAAGGCGGCCGCCGCCAGGGTAAAGCTGTCCTCGCCGTCACCTTCACCGCTTAGCCCGATCTGGAGGCGCAGCTCGCCCTCATCGAGATCCGGGGTGAGCCTGAAGGGGCCGATATACTGCGGGGGCACCGGTTCCAGCCAGACCGTCTGCCAGATTCCGGAGACGGCGGTGTAGAAAATCCCGCCCGGTTTCAGCACCTGTTTACCCCGCTCCTGGCCGCAAGCATCGGTGGGATCCCATACCGCCACCGACAGCTCATTCTCTCCCTCCCGGAGAAGAGCCGTGATATCCGCGCTGAAGGGGTAGTAGCCACCGGTATGGGAGCCGGCGGCGGAGCCGTTAACCCAAACTTCCGCCTTCCAATCCACGGCGCCAAAATGCAGCAGCACTTTAAAGCCGGCCCAGCCTGCGGGGATGCGAAAAGTGCGGCGGTAGAGAAGTTTCTGATCCGGCCGCAGCGGTTTTTGAACCCCCGAGAGCGCCGACTCAACGGGGAAGGGCACCAGAATTTTACCGTCATAGCGGCGGGGCCGCCCATTTTCTGCCGCTTCCCTGATCGCATAGTCCCACAGGCCGTTGAGGTTAAGCCATCTTTGCCTCACCGCCTGCGGGCGCGGGTATTCCGGCAGCGGGTTGTCGGGGTTGACCTCCGCCGCCCACCGGGACGCAATAGCGCTGCGCCCGGGTTTCCATTCCGCTGTTGTGCTGCCCGCCATATTGGACTCCTCCAATTTACGCTTCCTCTGTTTCTTTTCCCGGTTCAAGGGATTGAAAAGGGTGCCTGCTCAATTCTGCTAGCACTCGCTGTAACCGCAGGCTTCGCACTTGGCGCACCCCTCGACCATGATCAGGGCGCCGGTGCCGCAGTCGGGGCAGATCTCGCGCGGGTTGTGGTGATGATTGTTCTCACCGGGCTTCACGCTGGCCAGCTGGGCCAGGGCCCGGCCGATGGCGTCCGGGACGCTCATGATCCGGTTGGGGCCGAAGCCCACCGAGCGGTAACCGCCGATCCCTTCGAGCTGGGCGATGATCTCTTCCACACCCACGCCGCAGCGCAGGGCCAAAGAGATCAACCGGGCGATGGCCTCGGTAAAGGCGACCACATCGCTCCCGGCTTTGCCGATCTGGGCAAAGAGCTCAAAGGGTTTTCCTCCGGCGGTGTTCACCGTTACAAAAAGGTTGCCCAGCGGTGTGTTGATGCGGGTGGTATGGCCCACCAGGGTCGCCGGGCGGGTGCTCGGCCGCAGGCTTTCTTCTTCGCTGAGCCCCACGTTCAACACCTGTATTTCCCGGGAGCCGTCCCGGTAAATGGTGATCCCCTTGCAGCCCGATTCCCAGGCGAGGATATAGGAGCTCCTGACATCCTCCAGGGTGGCATCCCGGCTCAGGTTTATGGTCTTGCTCACCGCATTGTCGGTATATTTTTGAAAGACAGCCTGGTGCCGGATATGCCAGATGGGGTCGATCTCCAGGGCTGTTTTGAACAACTCCTTGATTCCAGCGGGCACCGCCGCTTCGTCTGCAGGGATACGCCCCGATTGGGCGATCTTACGAAGAAGCTCCTCGGAATAGAACTCCTCACGGCGGGCCGCCTCCAGGAAAAGAGGATTTACCTCGGGCAGATCCACGCCGCCCAGTATATTCTTGCGCAAAAAAGCGATGCTGAAATAGGGTTCGATACCGCTGCTGGCGCCGGCCAGAATCGAGATCGTCCCCGTAGGGGCGATGGTGGTGCGGGTGGCGTTGCGAACCCGGTCGGCCGCTTCGCCGGTGTCGTAGACACTGCCCTCGTAATTGGGAAAAATACCCCGCTCTGCGGCCAGCTCCGCGGAGTATAGCCTGGCCTCTTCATTGATCAGGCGCATCACCTGCTCCGCCGTCTCCAGGGCGGCGTCGCTGTCATAGGGGATGCCCAGCTGCACGAGCAGGTCGTGCCAGCCCATCACTCCCAGGCCGATCTTTCTGTTGCCTTTATGCATCTTGTCGATCTCATCGATGACGTAATGGCTGCTGTCGATGGTATTGTCGAGAAAGCGGACAGCGGCACGGGTTACCCGGCGCAGCTTCTCAAAGTCCACCGCCTTCTCTTCATCGAGGGCAAACCTGCCCAGGTTGATCGAGCCCAGGCAGCAGGCTTCGTACGGCAAAAGCGGCTGCTCACCGCAGGGGTTGGTCGTTTCGTAGTTCCCGATCCGGGGGGTGGGGTTAAACCGGTTCATC
>JAAZIE010000060.1 GCA_012510305.1 Bacillota bacterium
AAACTCGGTGAGCAGGTGGTACTCCGCTCCCGGCAGCTGCGGCGGAAAGTGATAGGGAATCGTTATCTCCCGGCTTTCCCCGGGGGGCACGGCAGGGGGCTCCAGGGCGCCCTCTGCGATCATCTTTCCGTCTGCGGTTACCTGCCACCTCATCTCCACAAAATCGAGGCTGCGAAAACGGTACTTGTTCTCCAGGCGTACCCGGCCCCGCGCCAGGTCGGCGGGACGAACCTTGATCTCCTGGTAAACCTTCTTCACCTCGTAGAGAGCCGGGTGGGGGCTGCGGTCGGCGGCGACGATCCCGTCACCGCAGAAAAACCCGTCGTTGGGCTTATCCCCAAAATCACCGCCGTAGGTCCAAAAGTGCTCCCCCTCCGCGCCCTTCTTCAAGATACTCTGATCGGAAAAATCCCAGATAAAGCCGCCGATACAGTGGGGGTACTTTTCGAAAAGATCCATGTACTTATGGAAATTGCCCAGGCTGTTGCCCATGGCGTGCGCATACTCGCAAAGAACAAAGGGCTTGCCGCGGTACTGTTTCGGGGTAATCCGGCGCCCCAGGAGATTATTTGTTTCCAGGTAACCGGCCCTTACCGGTTGGCCGCGCCCTATTTTATCCACGGTCCGGGGGGTGGCGTACATGAGGCTGAAGAAATCGGAGATGTCGAGAACATGGTCGCCTTCGTAATGAAAGGGGCGGGTGCGGTCGATCTGCTGTGCCGCCCGCTTCATCCGGCGAAAGTTCTCCCCATAACCGGCTTCGTTGCCCAGCGACCAGCTGAAAATGCAGGGATGGTTTTTGTCCCGCTCCACCATGCGCACCATCCGGTCGACGCAGGCTTCAGTCCAGCGGGGATCGCTGCCGGGCACCCGCCAACGCAGCCCGTGGGTCTCCAGATCACACTCGTCCATCACGTAGATCCCGTAGCGGTCGCAGAGCTCGTAGAACCCCGGGTGGTTGGGATAATGGGCGGTGCGGACAGCGTTGATATTGTTGGCCTTGAGCAGCTTGATATCGCACTCGGTGACCTCCAGGGGCACGGCATGGCCGTGGAGCGGGTGAAACTCGTGCCGGTTGACCCCCTTGATTTTAATCGGCTTGCCGTTCAGGTAGAGCCGGCTGTTTTTGATCTCCACCCGGCGGAAACCGAACCGGCCGGAGCGGATATCGAGAAGACCGCCTTCCTCGTCCCGCAGGGTCAGCAGCACCGTATAGAGATGCGGCTCCTCCGCGGACCACTTGCGCGGGTTTTCCACCCTGCCGCTCAGCTTTAGCTTCAGCTCTGCCGGGGCCGGGGTGGAAGGCTCTACCGTTCCCGCGGCAAAAAGGCGTTCACTCCCGCTCACCGTGTGCCCCTTTTCGTCAAGGAGGGCCGCTTCGAGGCGGCAGCGCTGCCCCCTCACCAGGTCGTAGCCGGTCAGTGTGGCCTCGAGATGCAGGATTGCATCCCGGTACGACCGGTCCAGCTCGCAGTGGATAAAGTGGTCTCGGATCTGCAGGCGGGGTACGGCCACCAGGTAAACCTCCCGAAATATGCCCGAGAGGCGCCACATATCCTGGTCCTCAAGGTAGCTGCCGTCAGACCACTTGTAGACCTCAACATAAACCCGGTTCAAGCCCCGGCGCAGCAGGCCGGTGATCCTGAACTCCGCCGGCGTCATCGAGCCCTGGCTGTAACCGGCCGGTTCGCCGTTTATCCAGAGGTAAAAGGCCGACTTGACCCCGGCAAAATGGATCATGATCTCTCTCTCCGACCAGTCTTCCGGCAGGTTAAACTCTTTTATGTATGAGCCCACGGGGTTGTCCTCATGATCGATGCGGGGGATCTTCAGCTTGCCGATGCTGCGGCTGTATCCAATATTTTTGTAGATGGGGATCCCGTAGCCGGCGAGCTCCATGTTCGAGGGAACCTCGATCTGATCCCATTTGCGGTAGTCGTACCCGGGTTTGTAAAAATCAGCGGGGCGATCAGCCGGGCGCGGCGCCCAGCGAAAAAACCAGCTCCCGTTCAGGGAAAGGGTGTAGGCCGAACGATCGCCGGCCAGCGCCGCCTCTTTGTCCGGGTAGGGAAAGGAGGTACAGCGCCCCCTCTCCTTGTTTATCCCGATCACCCTGAGATCTTCCCATTCACAGCGTTTCCGGGCCATCCTATCCCTTCTTTCTGTTTTGTTCTCTTTTGCGCACACCGGCTCAAATCAATCCTTGTATTAGATTACAGGCCTCTCCGCAAAAACCCTTCCTCACTTTACGCCAAAAACAGGGTCCGGTGTTGACAAATGAACAGGTGTTTTATACAATTGATTAAAATGATTGTTTGTCATGTAAGGAGCTGTTACGATGAGGTCATCACAAGCGGAGGTGGATTTTAAATGAATTTGGTAACGGGAGCGACAGGCCATATCGGCAACGTTTTGGTGAGGGAGCTGTTGGCCGGGGGCGAATCAGTGCGGGCTCTGATTTTGCCCGGAGAGCCCTGCGACTCTCTTGATGGGCTGCCGATTGAGATGGTCATCGCCGATATTTTAAAGCCCGATACCCTGGAGCGCTGGATGAAGGGAGTGCACACCGTCTACCATCTCGCCGGGATCATTTCCATTATGCCCGGCGACGAAGAGCTAATGCACCGGGTAAACGTGGAGGGAACGCGAAACGTGGTCCAGGCGGCGGTGAAAGCAAAAGTCAAACGAATGGTTCATACCGCCTCGGTCCATGCTCTCCGCAGAAGGGAGCACGGGGAAACTACGGATGAAAACAGCTCCCTTTCGCTGAAAAGCGATGCCGGTGCCTATGACCGGACCAAGGCCGAAGGGGCGCAGGTAGTCCTGGAAGAGGCCGGCAAAGGGCTCGACGCCGTCGTTGTCTGTCCCAGCGGGGTAATCGGCCCCCACGACTACCGCGGCTCGGAGATGGGTGCACTGATCAAAACCTTTGCCGATTCCCGGGTTAATCTTATTGTCAACGGCGCTTATGATTTTGTCGATGTCCGCGACGTGGCCAAAGGGATGATCCTCGCTGCAGAGAAGGGCCGCCGCGGTGAAATATATATTCTTTCCGGCCGGCGGGTTTCGCTGCGCCGGCTTTCCAAAATGGCCGGGCAGGCGGTTTCGAGGCGCTCGCTGGCGGTGGCTATCCCGATGAAGCCGGCTCTTTTCGCCTCCCGCTATCTCCAGCACCTGTACCGCTGGTTCAAAAGAACGCCCAAATTTACCCCTTATTCTTTAAAAACTGTAGTGGAAAACTCGCATTTTAGCCGGGCCAAGGCTGAAGCGGAGCTCGGTTACCGGGCCCGTCCCCTGGAGGAGACGATCGGGGATTACCTCTCCTGGCGGGAAAAACATTTCCAGAAGTACTACCGGCAAAAGGCAGCCCGGAGCAGGCGCCGGTCCTGGAAACCGGGCGACGCCAAAAACCCGGGCTAAACTGTCATCCTGAGGGCGCAGCCCGAAGGATCTCACGCGTCGAGGCGGGGGCTTCGTTAAAAACGCCAGGCGGTCGTTCTATCCGACACCGGGCCGGTTGAGACTCTTCGCTCCGCTCAGAGTGACATTTTTGGAGGCTCTGGGCTTCATCGCCAGGCGTTCTTTCTGGGCGAGACCGGGCCGGTTGAGACTCTTCGCTCCGCTCAGTGACAATGGAGCTGCCTTTACAGGACATCCCCCAGCCGGCCAACGTGGATGAAAAAAGGTGACAGGAGAACCGTCCCCCTGTCACCTTTTTTTAAGGTAAGCGTTTTTAGCGGAAGAAGACGTGGTTGCCGATGGTGGTGGTTACCGGCTGTATCCGCACCCACAGGTTGGTGGTCTTGGCGGGGTTGTAGAAGCCGGTGGCACCGTGGGAAGGGTCTGAACCGTTGAGCGCTTCCTGCACGGCGCGGTAGGCGGTGGCGCTTGCAGGCTGGTAGATCCGGCCGTCCTGCACCGGCGAGTACTGGTAGAATCCGGAGGCCACCTCCATGATCACGGCGCGCACCGTATTGGGGTAGCGGCTGTCCTTAACCCGGTTCAGCACCGCGGCGGCAACCGCAACCTGGCCGGTGTACGGTTCGCCCGCGGACTCGGCGTGAACCAGGCAGGCAAATAGATCCAGGTCGGCCTGCGAGAGCCAACCGCCCCGCGAAAGCTGCGTTGCCGCCTTTTTGGCGCTCCCGCCACCACTACCACCCCTGCTACCGCCCCCGCAGCCGCCCAGCGCCAGGATCTCCCCGGGGTAGATCAAGGCGGGGTTGGCCAGGCAGCTTGCTCCGGCGATCGCTCCAATCGTGGTGCCGTATTTTTTCGAAATCAGCCAGACGCTTTCTCCCGGCACCACCTGGTGGCGGTCCGGAATGACCAGTTCTTGACCGCTGTAAATCAGCTCCGGGTTGGCCAGATTGTTGGCTCCGGCAACGGCTGACACCGTGGTCCCATATTTTTTGGAAATGAGCCAAACCGTATCACCGGAAACCACATCGTGATTTATCGCCGCCTCCGCCACCCCTGATCCGATCATCAGCAGAGCCGCTGCCAGGAGAAGTGCCTTTTTAAAAGTTTTGAACATTATGTTGAACCTCCTGCTCTACGCCTCCGGGGTTAGCCGGCGGGTTGGGGACAGGATAGTCCCCCCGCTGCGGTGCGGGTCACCCCACTACTGGTTTCCCCGTAGTCTCCATTCGGCGTTATGTTAAGAACGATTATAAGTTAAAAATAAAAGCCTGGCAAACAGGCTTTATCGGGGTGTATTATTATCTTTGTTAATATTAGATAACATTATGTTAACGTCTTGTTTAAATTGGCCTTTCTCGTGGAGATGTCAATTATGGAGAGTTTTATCTAATATTATCCGGTGATGTTCCGGTAGTGGCGCAGATGAGACGGGGCCAGGGTCTGGCGATCCATCTGCACGGCGATGAGGTCAAAGCGGCAGGGTACCTCTTGACCAAAGCGCTGCTGCATGTAATAAAGAGCCACTTTTTGAATACGGTCCAGTTTTTCGGCGGTGATCGATTGAGCCGGGGTGCCAAAGGAACCGCTGGTGCGGGTGCGCACCTCGACAAACACCAACAGCTCCCCGCGGGTAACGATGAGGTCGATCTCCCCGTATAAACAGCGGTAATTAGCCTTCACCACCCGGTATCCGCCCTTTTGCAGGTAGCGGCGGGCTGCCGATTCCCCCGCCACGCCCACCTGCTGCCGCTGCCGGGTCACCGCAGCTCTTCCCTCCTGCCGGTGCCGCGAAAGCTGAGCCGGTGCTCGGGGCAGGGCCCGTACCGGGCCAGGGCCTGCCGGTGCCCGGGTGTGCCGTAACCCTTGTTCTCGGCAAAGCCGTATTCAGGATAGCGACGGTGCATCGTGTCCATGATCCGGTCCCGGGTAACCTTGGCCACCACCGAGGCGGCGGCGATGGAAAGAGAGAGCGCGTCCCCGCCGGCGATCGCTTTCTGCCGCAGCGGGAGCCCGCGGATGGGGAAACCGTCCACCAGGACCATTTCCGGCTCCAGGGGCAGCCCGCCCAGGGCCTGGCGCATCGCTTTCATCACCGCGCGAAAAATGTTGAGCTCGTCGATCTCCGCCGGAGAGCAGAGCCCCACGGCGCTGCCCAGGGCCACCGCCCTGATCTCATCGTAAAGGGCCTCCCGCCGCGCCGCGGTGAGCTTTTTGGAATCATCGAGGTAAAATATGGTGGCCCCCGGGGGGAGGATCACAGCGGCGGCGACCACCGGCCCGGCCAGCGGCCCGCGCCCGGCTTCATCGACGCCGGCGATGCGGCTGAACCCACGGCGGAGATAAAAGCGCTCTTCACGGAGCATATTATGTAAACGGGCTTCTTCCCGGCGCTGCCCCTCCTGCCGGCGCTGCCAGCGCTCCAGCAGGAGCCGGGCGCCGCGCCGCCGGTCGGACTGGAGCCCGGCCTTTTCGGCGGAGCTCAACTCTTCCCTTTTTTCCAGCAAAGCACCCAGATCTTTTAAATTCATCCCGCTAAAGGGCATCCTCGATCACTACCCCTTTCGCCCCGCTCCCGGCAGCAGCAGTCCCAGTGAGCTCATGGTTTCAGGAGGGTTAAAGCTGCGGCGGCAGCTCCAGGGAAAGAGAGCCCAGGTTGCCGCCCTGGTAGTCGGCCAGAAAGAGCGCTGCAGCACGCTCCAGGTCGATCTTGCCCCCCGGTAGAAGACAGCCGCGGCTTGTCCCGATCTGCGCCAGCACTTTCGCCGGCGCATCTTCCTCCAGCCCGCCGTAGCGCTCCAGCAGGACTGACATTTTTCCCCGCTCCCGGTAGCGCTGCAGCAGCCAGTGCGCAGCCTGCTGCTGATCGGCCCGTTCAGGCGGCAGCGCCCCGATGGCGGTGAGCGGAAAAACCGCCTCCGGTGACAGCAGCGGCGGCAGGAGGCCCGGTGTATCGAGCAGCTCCACGCCGGCAAGCAGGCGCACCCACTGGCGGCCCCTGGTAATGCCGGGACGGTCGCCGGTCCGCGCCGCCGCCCGCCCCACCAGGTAATTGAGCAGGGTCGATTTACCCACATTGGGTATACCCACAATCACCAGGCGCAGCGGCCTTTTGAAACGGCTGCCGCGCAGTTGTGTTTTCTGTCTCTTTAAAAATTCCAAAAATGAATTCACCGTCGCGGGCACCTGCACGCTGGAAAGCGCTGCCTGCAGACCCCGCTTCTGAAAGTAAAAAAGCCACCGGGAGTTGATCTCTTTTTCTCCACGGTCGGCTTTATGCAGCAAGATCAGTTTTTGTTTATTTTTGCTGATGCGTTCCAGTTCCGGGTTGCGGCTGCTTACCGGAGCGCGCGCATCGATCAGCTCGACGACGAGGTCAACCAACCGGAGATCTTTTTGCAAACGGCCGGCGGCCCGGGCCATCGTCCCGGGATACCACTGCGCATCCTTCAATTTAATGCCGCCTTGCCGCTGAGCACCCTGGCCTCCCCCGGTGGCCAGAAAATCAGGCAGGCCCGGCCCATGATCTGCTCTTCGGAAACAAGCCCCACTACCGGATCCCGGCTGTCCTTGCTGTTGCGGCGGTAGTCGCCCATCATGAAAAAGAGACCGGGGGGGATCTCCACGGGACCATAATCGGGGTAATCTTTTTGCTCCAGCAGGTACGGTTCCTTCAAAGGATCCCCGTTGCGGAATACAGTGCCACCGCGTATCTCCACCGTGTCTCCTCCCACGCCGATGAGCCGCTTGATAAAGGGCCTCCCGATGCGGCTGTCGAAGACTATAATATCCCCGTAACCGGGCTCGTTGAAACGGTAAGAGATCTTGTCTACAACCAACCGGTTGCCGTCTTCAAGGGTGGGGTACATCGAGCCCCCATCCACCTCAAATACCTCGAAAATAAAAAAGCGGATCAGCAGGGCCAAAATGACCGCGATGGTAATAGAACGAATCCATTCCCAGGTTTCGTTTGAGCGGCTCATCTTTTATCGCCATCCTTTTATTAACTAACGAATTTCCCGGATTCGCGCCGCCCGGCCCCTTCGCTTGCGCAGGTAGTAGAGCTTGGCCCGCCGGACCCGCCCCCGTTTAATTACTTCGATCCGGCTAATCGAAGGCGAATGAAGCGGGAAAATACGCTCCACCCCGATCCCATAGGTAATCCGGCGTACCGTAAAGGTTTCCTTTAAACCCCGGCCCTGCCTTCTCAAAACCACACCTTCGAAGATCTGGGTCCGCTCGCGTGATCCTTCAACAACGGTCACATGAACCCTCACCGTATCACCAGGGCCAAACCTGGGTACGTCTTCCTTGAGATACTGTTTTTCAACCTCTTTGATCAAATCCATGGCCTCTTGCGCCTCCCTGACATTTACCTTTTACTGCCGGCGAATCGGTTTCGCCCCTCTTTACAACTACCTTTATTACTATTGCCCGTCCCGGATACTAATACCTTTTTTAGGCGGTTTCCGGTCAACTGCCGTTAAACTTTTCCAGGCTTCGCTTTTCATCCGGTGAAAGCTCCGCCCGCTGAAGCAGATCCGGGCGCCGCCGGTACGTTCTCAGCAGCGACTGCCGCCGCCGCCAGCGGGCAATTTTGCCGTGATCTCCCGATAACAGCACCGGCGGTACGGCTTTTCCCCGGAAAACCGCCGGCCGGGTGTACTGCGGATACTCCAACAGCGAATCGCTGTGCGATTCTTCAGCCAGGCTTCCTTCTTCCAGGAAACCCGGCAGCAGCCGCACCACGGCATCGACCACTACAGCTGCAGCGAGCTCTCCCCCGGTGAGCACATAATCGCCGAGAGATATTTCATCGTCCACCAGCGCCTCCCTGACCCTTTCGTCCACGCCTTCGTAACGGGTGCAGATCATCAGCAGACGTTCTTCCCGGGATAGTTCTCGGGCTAAAGCCTGGTTGAATGTGCGTCCCTGCGGGGTCAGCAGGATGACCCGGGCACGGGGGGCGCCGCTTTTTCCCTGCAGCGTCTCCACCGCTTCGAAGATCGGCTCCGGTTTAAAGATCATTCCGCTGCCGCCGCCGTAGGGCGCGTCGTCAACCTGGCGGTGCCGGCCGCGGGCAAAAGAACGCAGATCGATGAGCTCGAGCTGCACCAGGCCCCGTTCAACGGCCCGTTTAAACATGCTCTCGCTGAAGGGCCCTTCAAGCATACCCGGAAATATGCTCACAATCTCAATCTT
>JAAZIE010000061.1 GCA_012510305.1 Bacillota bacterium
ATACACCGTTACCAGATTTATTCCCCTCCGGGCAGGCTGCGGCGGAACCATGGTAACGAAAGCGCCACTTTACCAGTCAACCCTACTTGACTATCCCAGGTAAGTCTAATCTATAACAAATCACCTCTTTCTTCAACACTTACATCGATACAATGTATCAATACCTGTCTGGTGAGAGCCCCCATTTACGGAAAAGGGACCCCGGAAATATACAGCCCCTTTGGTGTTGGCTTTGTCATTTCAGGCCACCCTTTTACTTGTATCCCTTGAAGATTAACTCCTTTTTATGAAAAAAAGACTTATCACAAAAAATTTTTTTATATGGCAGGTATTTTGAAATTTGTGGCGTATTATTGTATATGAAACTCTATTTTATTACATAAAATATACGGTTGTAGCAGGTGTTTATTATTTCACCGGTGAAATCGATTATTTTTCAAATATTCTTAGGGGTGAGTAATTATGAGCAGCTACCGGGAAAGTTTAAAAAAGCTAAGTCGGAAAGTATATATTCAGGGTAAAGAATCGGCAGATCCGATGGAACATCCTCTAGTTCAGCCGGGCACCAATGCGGTCGCGCAGACCTTTGAACTGGAGCAGCAAGCGGAATATAATGAGTTGATTTTTGCAAAATCCCATTTAAGCGGCCGTCCCGTTAACCGTTTTACCCATATTCACCGCTCCACTGAAGATCTCATGAACAAGGTTAAGCTGCAGCGCCTTCTAGGTCAGCGGACGGGGACCTGTTTTCAGCGCTGTGTGGGACTTGATGCCCTCAATGCGCTGGAGATCACCACTTATGAGATGGAGCAGGCTCTGGGAAAGCCCTACCATCAGCGTTTCAACAGATTTTTGCAGCAGGTCCAGGATGAGAATGCAGTATGCGACGGGGCCATGACTGATCCGAAGGGTGATCGGAGCAAACGACCCCACGAACAAGCGGATCCCGATCTTTATTTAAGGATAACCGGTGAAAACAGTGAGGGGATTACCGTCAGGGGAGCAAAATGTCACCAGACCGGGGCGTTGAATTCGCATTACATTATCGTCATGCCCACTCTGGCGATGAAAGAAAAAGACCGTGACTATGCGGTTTCTTTTGCTGTAGAAGCCGATGCGCCGGGCATTATCTATATCCTCGGTAGGCAGCCATCTGACACCCGTAAACAAGAGCCCCATCGGGCTGATGTGGGTAATCTATACTACAGTGGGCAGGAATGCCTTATCGTATTTGATGATCTGTTCATTCCCTGGGAGCGGGTCTTCATGTTCAAGGAATACCAGTATTCCGGGCGTTTGGTGGAGCGATTTGCCGGATACCATCGCCAAAGTTACGGCGGTTGTAAAGCCGGGGTTGGAGATATCCTCATTGGTGCTACGGCGGCGTTGGCGGAATATCAGGGCGTCGATAAAGCTTCGCACATAAAGGATAAGCTGGTGGAGATGGTTCACTTGAACGAGACTTTGTTTTGCTGCGGTATTGCTTGCTCCGCTCAGGGCGGGGTGGCTCCCTCGGGGGCCTACCTGATCGATCTGCTGCTGGCCAATGTTTGCAAACTTAATGTTACCCGCTTTCCTTACGAGATCGCCAGGTTGGCCGAAGATATTGCCGGCGGGCTTATGGCAACGATGCCTTCCCTGGCAGATCTGGATCATCCGCAGATTGGGCCGCTAATGCGAAAGTATTTCCAGGGTATCGCCGGAGTGGAGACAACCTGCCGTTTGAAGATGCTGCGCCTGGTAGAGAATCTCACCCTGGGGCCGGCAGCAGCCGCTTACCTGACTGAGTCGATGCATGGTGCCGGCTCACCCCAAGCCCAGCGGGTTGTAATCGCCCGCCAAGCTGAGCTGGAGAATAAAAAAATGTTAGCCAGAGCGCTTGTTGGTCGCGAAGGGGATGATAAATTACCGGAATAGGGCGACATAATTATTAGAAATAGAAGGAAAGCATTGATTAAATGGTGAAATAAATTGGTAAGTTGAAACAAGGTAAAATAACGTCTGAAGCAGTGGGAGGGTGATGCATGTGGGAGGTAAACCGGACTATTCGATCAGGGTCATTG
>JAAZIE010000062.1 GCA_012510305.1 Bacillota bacterium
GCGATCCCGGCCAGGAGGGTGAGCTTGTAAGCGACGTCTCTTCCTTCAAGATCGCTGGAGGGATCGGCTTCGGCAAACCCGAGCTCCCGGGCCTGGTCCAGCGCCTCCTGGAACTCCATATCGTCAAGGGACATCCGGGTGAGAATGTAGTTCGTGGTGCCGTTGATAATACCGACCATCTGCTCGATGCGGTTGGCGACGAGGCATTGCTTCAGGGGACGGATCAGGGGGATACCCCCGCCCACACTGGCCTCGTAATAAATATTTTGCCCGCAGCGGTGGGCGAGCTCGAGCAGTTCCCGGCCATGTTGGGCCATCAGATCCTTGTTGGCGGTAACAACGGACTTGTTTTCACGCAGCGCGGCGCCGATAAAGGTGCGCGCCGGCTCGATTCCTCCGATCAACTCCACCACTATATCGATAGAGGGGTCTTTGATCACTGTATCAGGGTCGGTGGTATAGATCTGTGAAGGCAGCTCCACAGCCCTGCTCCGTGAAAGATCCCGGACCAGCACCCGCTGCAGCACCGGCCTGATTCCGGTTTTACCGGCCAGCAGCTCGCCGCTGCCGGCGATAATTTGGGCCACGCCCCCACCGACTGTACCCATCCCGAGCATACCGATCCTCACTGTTTCCCCAAAGCCCAATCCCCGTTCTCCCCCTTTTCCCTGATTCCGGCTCATTATACCATAAGCGACAGGAATGTGTCCGGCAAGCGGTTAAAAAAACCGGTGCTGCGCACCGGTAGAAAGACATTTTTTTTGGGGAGATTCTTGAAACCTGACCCGTTGTTTCCACTGTTACCGTCACTCGTTCTCTTCTCCGCCCTGCGGTTCCGTTTGCGGCGGAGGAGACGGCTGCGGCGGGAAAGGCGGCCAACAGGGATAGAATTCGGGACATTCAGTTTCGATCACAGTGCAATCATCAGGTTCGCAACAGAAACCGAAGGCGGGGATCATCAGTTCCACCGTGGCGACCAGTTTGACCAGAATCAGCTGGCCGATACAGCAGGTCACCTGCTGTGGACCGGAGACAAAACACTCGAAGCAATCGAGGAACACCTCGCACTGGAGAGAAAGCCTTTTGTCGAGGATACGGTCGCTCAGGATCACCGTCTTTTCGAAGAAAACCGGCTTGCTGGTATGAAACTTCTGCCCCGCCTGGTCAATGTAAGCAAAGCGGAAACAGAACCAAAAGGAGGTTTTGGCACGGTTTGTATTCGGTATTTTTTCGCATTTGAAGCGGTGCTTGTTGTCGATCACCAGTTCGGCGTCAACACACCAAACATCTTCGATCTCGCCTACAGCGATACCGCAGAGATCGGTGATCTCTTCGCTGGTCTCGACGCTTTTGCAGCGTTCGTAAAGTTTCTCGGCGTTGATGCAGACAACCTCATATCCCGGGTGATTTTCGATCTGCATCGGTTTGAAATCAAGCGGAACCGGGTGGCTGTAACCCGCCCCGTTTTTTTTCTGCTGCAGGCCGGGGCGCCCGCTACCTTTACTGCATCCCATCATTCAACCCTCCTTTATAAATTGATAGATGAGCGATATGCAAAAATGGTGGATACTGCTCAATGA
>JAAZIE010000063.1 GCA_012510305.1 Bacillota bacterium
CTGCCGCCGATCCCGCCGGCCCCGGGGTAGCCGCCGGCGATGATCTTGCCGAACACGGTGAGGTCGGGCTTGACCCCGAAGTAGCCCTGGGCCCCGCCCATGCCCAGCCGGAAACCGGTGACCACTTCGTCAAAGATGAGCAGCGCGCCAAATTCGTCGCAGAGTTCGCGGACCTGGCGGTTGAATTCCTTGTAGATGGGCCGGGTTCCGCTCTCCGGACCCACCGGTTCCAGCAGCACCGCCGCGGTGCCGCCGTTTTTGTCGTTCTCCTCCATCAGCTTGCGCAGCCCGTCGATATCGTTGGGGAAGATCTCCTGCGTATGCTCCAGGCATCCGTCGGGGATGCCGTGCGCTTCAAACCTTCCCGTCCCCGGGATATGCAGCCCGTAGACGAGCTGGTCGCTCCAGCCGTGGTAGGCTCCGCCGATCTTGATGATCTTTTCTTTTTCAGTGAAGGTTCTGGCGACGCGGATGGCGGCTATGTTTGCTTCGGTGCCGCTTCCGAGCATTCTGAACATCTCCACGGCGGGCATATGCCGGTTGATCAGCTCCGCCAGCTTGCACTCGTACTCGTGAAAGAGGCCGGTAACGGGGCCGCATTCGTTGAGCAGTTCCACTACCTTTTTTCGCACCGGCTCGTAGTTGCTGCCCAGCAGCGTGGGGCCGCCGGCCTGCAAGAAATCGATATAGCGGTTTCCGTCCACATCCCAGAGGTACGCTCCCTCCGCTTTCTCCATGGCCAGGGGGAAGGGATGGTTGAAGGCGAGGTTGTGCTGAACACCGCCGGGGATATACTTTTTGGCGTAGCCGGTCATCTCCCGCGACTTTTTGCATTTCGTCTCAAAATAGCGCTCGTACTCTTTCATCTTGTCGGCCTTAATCGCCAGGACCGGACGCTCCAGGAGTGCATCGATCTGTTCGAGGATCTCTCCGGCGTCCTGCCACTCGGAGATGGCGTATTTACCCTTGTTCTTGCTCATGCGCAGCTCTCCTTTCTTACATTGTTCCTGCCGCAATTACTTGCCGATGAGGTCGAAAGTGCCTTTCCAGGCGCTCAAAGAGACCTTCAGTTCCTCATGTTCCTTGGCCGCTTCTTCCAGGGAGACGCCGGCCATGACCGCATCGATGGCCTGCCGGAAAGCCCTTGCGCCTGCAGTGGGGCCTTGCGGGTGGGCGTGGATCCCGCCGCCCGATCCGATGACGATATCGGGGCCCAGGTCCTTGACCAGCTCGGGGAGGTTGGGCTGGGTAATGCCCCCCGAGGGCATGGGGAAGGTGGGCTTAAGGTTATACATGGGGAAGACGAGGCTCTGGGCAACCTTGGTGAACTTCTCCGGCAGCACCGTGGCCTTGCCGTAGGGGGCGGGGTGGACCACGATGTCGGCGCCGGCCAGCCGGGCCAGTTTGCCCAGCATGATGTGCGAGCTGATCCCGAAATGAGGCGACATGTGCATGGCACCGGCCACGTCCATGTGGCCCAGGATGGGCACGTTGATCTCGGGATCTTCGGCCAGGGCCCGCAGGACGGGCAGCCCGGTGGCCACGAAATTGACCATAATCCCGTTGCAGCCCAGCTCCACCGCTCTTTTGGCGTTTTCAAACACCTGGGGGATATCGTCGGTGACGTTGACCAGGTAGATGGTCCGCTCCCCTTTTTCTTCATAAACCTCTTTTTC
>JAAZIE010000064.1 GCA_012510305.1 Bacillota bacterium
AAGATATCCAGGTTTTCACTGACGATATTGATCTCCCGGGGAAACCAGTCTCCCAGCTCCACATCGGGGACGGAGGCGGAGCTAACCGCAATCCCTTTTTTTAGAAATTCCAGAGCCGAATGGTAACCCAGAAAACCGGTGCCGCCGATGATAAAAACGTTTTTAATGGGGTATTTCATCTTGCACCTCCTTTTGCTTGCACTACTTAATACTGGAAGGGCGGCGCATTTTCCTGCAGCCGGGCCGTAACCCACCGTCACCGCTTTCCGGTCATCTTTCCTCCCTTGAGCCGGCCGCAGGCAGGGTATGCCTGGAGAGGAGAGAAGAGGGGGCTGGTGGAAATAAGGGTGACCGGGGATGGAGATTTTGTCCCAAATCAGGTCGTTGGCGCGATCAAGCTGCTTTTGCAGCAGGAAAATAATGCACCGTGAAGAAATTAGTGATCAAATAAGCACTTGGCAGTGCAGTTCGCCGGCCTTACGGCGCTGGAAAGGGGTTTGATCATGGCTTTTTGTAGAAATTGCGGCAAGGTGATCGAAGAAAATGAGCGCTTCTGCCGAAGCTGCGGACAGCAGGTGGTTGGAGACGTCTCCGCTCCGGTGCAAAAAAAGAGCTCCAAGCAGACGGTCCTGATCCTGTCCATCGTCGGCGGTGTGCTCGCGGTGGGCCTTGCCGTGTTCTTGTTCATCTACCTGGGCGGTAAAAAGGAAACCGCCAGGGGAAACAGCTCCGGCAACATTGTCAACGGCGGCCTGGTCGCACTGCAGGAGGGCCTGATCTATTTTCCGAACAGCGCGGATAACCACAAAATCTACAAGGTTCAGCCGGATGGCGACGATGAAACAAAGGTCAGCGATGACCGCGGGGCCTATTTGAATGTGTTGGGCCAGTGGCTCTACTATGCCAACGGCGACGATAACAATAGAATTTACCGGGTAAGCACAGACGGCAGCAAGGCAGCCCCGGTAAACGATGAGGCGGCCTCTTTTGTCAATGTCGTTGATCGCTGGGTCTATTATATTAACGAAGACGACGGCGGCAGGCCCTACAAAATCCGGACGGACGGCAAAAAACAGCTCCGTCTCAGCGATGACCAGGCCGCGGATCTAAGCGTGGTCGGCGGCTGGGCTTATTATACAAACCGGGACGACGGGGGCAAAATTTACAAGGTGCGGGTGAACGGCAGCAAGCGCACCCAAGTTAACGATGAGGCCTCGGGCAGCCCGAATGTGGTGGGCAGCTCGATTTATTATGTCAACGAGGACGATCAATCCAAAATTTATAAAATCGGCATCGACGGCAGCGGAAAAACAGCCATCGGCGATGATGCCGCTGCATTCCTCAATGTGGCGAATAACTGGGTCTACTATTCCAATAAAGATGACGACGCCAAGGTTTACCGGATCAGCACCAACGGCGGCGAGCCCACCCAAATTAGCGATGAGCCCTCGGGGTATTTGAATGTGGCGGGGGACTGGCTTTACTATGCCGATCTCACCCAGGACGGCAAAATCGTCCTCGCCCGGGTGCGCACCGACGGCAGCAGCGTAAAGGATGAAGAGGACAAAGGCGAGGACGAAGAAGAGAAGGAGGATCCCGGCGACAAGCCTGATAAGAGCGCTGACAAGCGCTCTACCGCCCCACCAACCCACTTTGACGATCCCGCGCTAAAGTATCTCGGGCTTAGCAAAAAAAAGATGCTCTCCCGTTACGGAAACCCCGAAGAGACCGGCGACCTCATGGGAGGTATCTATTTTAGCTATGTTGAAAAAGAGGGGCTGCTGTTCTTCTTTCCTTTCGACCATGACGATGACAGCCTGGTGAGCAGTGTTTGGATTACAAGGGGGGAGATTATGGGTGTGACCATAGGCGCCCCCTTTTCTGAAATCATCGCCGCCTGGGGTGAGCCTGAAAGTACGGATTACAATGAAGCGGAAACTCAAAGCTGGCTCCTCCTCTATCTTTTCCCGGTAAAGGCAAAAAGCGGCTCAGAAATTTGGGTCATTTTTGAAGCTCAAGATAAAGACGGCCCCACCAGCCATGTAAGGCTGAAATGGAATTGAAACGGCTGCCGGGCCAAATCAAGGCGGGTCAATCCAAAAAATAAGCGGCGTAGCTGTTTCGCGGCAGGCCCGAATCCTGCGCGATGGGGTTGCACTTGACCTGAAATATGAGAAACACGGGCTGCAGCAGGGAGAGCTCGGGCAGGGTTTCATAGTGGCCCATGCCCTTGGCCACGATCAGGTCGGCCTCGCCGAGCAGTTTTTTGAAGGCGGGCGAAGCTCCCTCGAGGTCGAGCCCGGGCGAATCTGTCCCCGTGGAAACAACCCCGGGGAAGCGATCGATCAATCCGCTCCGCTCCAGGTCGATCATGGAAAGATCATTTTGCACCGGGGCACCTTTCACCGCATAGTGAACCTGCGCCCAACGCTTCAGGCTGTTTGCCAGGGGCAGGTCAAACAAAGATTCGCCGGCGTTGTCGGCCAGGTAGACAATTTTTTTACCGCTTTCCCGGCGGTATCCCTGCAGCAGCTCTTCGAAGGCATCGAGATCATCGCGGTCAAATTTTACCGGCTCCTGAAATTGTTTTTCCAGCATCGAGAGCTCCTGAAAATAGTCGAAACCGTTCCCCTTGGCCGCCAGCTGCACCAGTTCACGAAGCGAGGCTGAACCGGATAAGGGGAATCTTTCCAGGGAGCGCCGGGCCAGGGCCAGCTCTTCTTCCTTCACCGCGGCGAAGGGGTCGCTGTTGCCGGTTTTTGAGCGGATGACCCGCTGCATCCCCGCGGCTGTAACGGTGGAGATTTGATCCAAAGAAAAATTTTTTTCCAGGTAGTCCAGGGCGGCTGCAAGCACTTCGCCCTGTTTTGGGGAATCCAACCCGGCCAGCGAAACGCAGCGGCGGGCCAAATTTTCCAGGCAGGTGTAGCATTCCGGGTAGCAGTGCACAAAAACTCCTCCTCGATTGCAATCGTTGCTTTCTTGTTAGCATAACATATTTTTCAACCTCCGTGGCACACCGCGCGCTCAATTCAGTCGGAGCTGCGGTGAGCTGTTCGGCTCATCAGCTCGGTTATACCGGCGGGCGAAAGGGGCCTGGAAAAATAAAAACCCTGCACCAGGGTGCACGAAGTGTTTCTCAAAAAGGCCTGCTGTTCCGCTGTTTCCACGCCCTCGGCGACAACGGCCAGGCTCAGCGCCCTGCCAAAATCAGCGATCGCCTTGATCAACGCTGCATCGGTATCGTTTTCGGGGATAGCACCGACAATGGAGCGGTCTATCTTCAGCGTATCCACGGGCAGCTGCCTGAGCTGGGCAAGAGTGGAGCTGCCGGATCCGAAATCATCCAGGGCCACCCGTACCCCCATCCCCTTGAGCCGGTTCATAACGCTGATGATGTGGGGAAAATGTGTGAGAAGCAGATTTTCTGTAATCTCCAGCTCCAGCAGCCCCGGGCCCATCCCTGATTCCAACAGGGCAGCTTCAACGTCTGCAATGAGCCGATCATCGAGCAGCTGCTTGTATG
>JAAZIE010000065.1 GCA_012510305.1 Bacillota bacterium
AAAGAAAACTCGGCCCTGGTAGTGGAAAGAATATGCGATTTTTTTGATCAGCGGGGCGTGGAGATCTTGACCGCCGGGCCCGAACAAACAGATTACCTGACCGGCGGGTCACTGGGGGAAAGGTTGGCCCGGTGGCGCCACCGGGTGGAACTGTTCATTGTTGTCGGCGGCGACGGGACCATCCTCCGGGCGGCACGTGACCTGGCCTCGTGGGACGTGCCCATACTGGGGATCAACCTGGGGCATAAGGGGTTTCTTGCCGAGATCGAAGTGGAGCAGATGGGTCGTTACCTGCAGTACGTCCTCACCGGGCGCTACCAACACCTGGAAAGAATGATGCTCCAGGCGGCAGTATTTCGGGAAAAAGAAGAGCTGGGCCGCTTTATCGCTTTAAATGACATCGTGATTTCGCGAGGTCCTTTTTCCAGGATTCTCACCCTGAACACCTCTATTAACGATGATTTTCTGGAAAGCTACTCCGGTGACGGCGTCATCATCGCCACCCCCACCGGCTCCACGGGCTACTCTCTTTCCGCGGGCGGACCCATTGTGAACCCTTCCCTGGAGCTGATGGTGATTACCCCGATCTGCCCGCACAGCCTGAACAACCGCGCCGTTATCGTGACCGCCGGGGAGAGCATCCGCATGCGGGTTGACACCCGGCAGGCCCAGGTGGTCCTGACTGCTGACGGCCAGGTGGGGTTTGCCCTGGAAGACGGCGATGAAATACTGGTCCAGAAAGCGGAACAAACGGTGAAACTGGTTCATTTCGGCGACAACTTTTTCTACCGTCTGCTGCATCAGAAGTTGAAGGACTGAACCGGGCCGGTAAAAGGAGGTTCGAGCGGGTTGCTGGGCGAGATACGCGTTTCCAATTTTGCCTTGATCGAGGATCTGACCCTGGAGCTGGGGCCCGGCCTCAACGTGCTCAGCGGGGAGACCGGGGCCGGCAAATCCATTGTAATCGGAGCGATTAACCTGCTTTTGGGTGAGCGAGCCGCCACCGACCAGATCAGGCAGGGAGAAGAGAGCGCCTTTGTCGAGGGCATCTTTGCATCTGGCCCGCCATCTTTTCCGGAAATTGGGGAACTGCTCGATGAGGCGGGTATTGAAAGCGGTGAAACGCTGATTGTGGCCAGAGAGGTATCGCAGCGGGGCCGCAGCGTGGGGCGGATAAACGGCAGAACTATGCCCATCTCGTTTTTAAGAAAACTTGGTGAACTGCTGGTCGATCTGCATGGACAGCACCAGCACCAATCGCTCCTGAGCCCGGACTATCAGCTGGCGCTGCTCGACTTTTACGGGGGGGATGAAACCGGCAGCGCCGTGAAAGCGGTGGAGAAACTGTACCGCAAACGGCAGGAGCTGAAAAAGAACCTCGCCGATCTGGGCGTTGACAGCGCGGAAAGGGAGCGGCGCATGGATGTTCTCTCTTTCCAGATCAAGGAGATCGGGGAAGCCCGGCTCGATCCGGAAGAAGAGGAGAGGCTGCTGGGGAAAGAGCAGATTCTGGCCCATGCTGAAAAACTGAACCAGCTCGTTGAGGAGACCTATGATCAGCTCTACCGGGGCGATGAGCGCCGGGAGGCGCCTGCTGTTATCGATGCCATGGCCCTTTCCAAGGAACGCCTGGAAGAGGCTTCCCGGATTGACCCGGAGCTGGCTCCCCTGGTAGGCCTGGCGGAAAGCGCCGCCGTGCAGCTGGAGGAGATCTCCTTTACCCTGCGCGATTACCGGGACTCTTTCGAATATGATCCCGCCGAGCTGGCCGCGATCCAAAAAAGGTTGGAGCAGCTGCGTATCCTGAAAAGAAAATACGGGCAAACGGTGGCCGAAGTGATCGCTTTCGGCGAGAAGGCGGAGCAGGAGCTTGACCGGCTCAAAAACAGCGAAAGCCTGGCCCGCGAACTTGAAGCGGCGCTGGAAAAAATAACGCTGCACCTGGAGGAAGCCTCGCGCAAGCTGAGCTCGCTGCGCCGCAAAGCCGCCGGCCGTATGGTTCCGCTTTTGGAGGACACCCTCCGCGAGCTGGCCCTGCCCCGGGCCCGCTTCAGGGTCGGTATTACCGGGCGGGACACATTGACGGTGCGGGGCGGTGATGCAGTGGAATTTCTTTTTTCAGCCAACCCGGGCGAAGAGGTCCGGCCCCTGGCGAAGATTATTTCAGGCGGAGAGATGTCCCGGGTGATGCTGGCGATAAAGACCATTTTTGCCGGGCAGGAAAGGATCCCCACTCTCATCTTCGATGAAGTCGATGCCGGGATCGGCGGTGCCCCGATCCAGGCTGTTGCCGAAAAACTGGCCCTGCTGGGCACGCACCACCAGATTATCTGTGTTACCCACAGCCCCCAGATTGCCGCCATGGCCGACCGGCATATCCGGCTGTACAAGGAACTTACCGGGGAGCGCACCCTGACCAGGGCGGAGCTGCTGGGCGGGCCCGAGAGGCGTGAGGAGATTGCGCGTATGCTTGATGG
>JAAZIE010000066.1 GCA_012510305.1 Bacillota bacterium
CCTCTTTTTTCGGCCTCTTCGAGCATGAACCGGGCCACCCGGTCCTTGATACTCCCCCCCGGGTTGAGGAACTCCGCCTTGGCATAAATTTTCAACCCGGTCATCTTCTCAAGTTTGATCATCGGCGTATTGCCGATCAGGTCAAGTACATTACCGGTAATCAATTGTCCCTCTGTCCTCCCGCCCATTTAATTTACAACGAGCAAACTGCGTTCGCTGTCATGATCCATCTTACTGGTTTGAAATCAAAAGCGCTATCATGTTTTCTTTCTCCTTTTAAATGAAAACTCCTGCCGCATGGGCAAGGTCCCGTTGGTCCCGGCACTGCTTGCAAAGCAGCGGGGAGAACCGGCGGCGCTGCCGGGGCCGGCGGCCCCGTTGAATTTTGCACCGGCTTCGACTAAACTATAGGCGAGGCCGGGAATCAGGCCAAGCCCGGGAGGCGGCGCCGGGCGGGGAAGGAGCGGGATGATGCAGGTTAAACACAGCACCATCGATCTGGAAACGGGCACGCGGGAAGCGCTTTACGATATCACCGGGCCGGTCCGCGAGGCGGTGGCGCAAAGCGGCCTGCAAAACGGGCTGGTCTCGGTTTACGCACAGGGAGCCACCGCGGCGATCATGATTCAGGAAGGCTGGGACGACAGCGTCAAGAACGACGTGATCACCCTGCTGCAAAAGCTGATCCCCCGCGGCATCTGGCAGCATGACCGGGTGGACGGCAACGCCGACGCCCACCTCAAGTCCGGGATAGTGGGTCCCGGCGAAACAATCCCCCTCATCGAAGGCCGGCTGGGCCTCTCCACCTGGCAAAATATCTTTTTCTGCGAATTCGACGGCCCGCGCAAAAAGCGCTCCATCGTCGTCACCGTTACCGGGCAGCCGTGAGCGGGGGGCGCAGCGGTTTGAGCCCGGGGAGCGGGGGGGCGAAAAGGTCCATCGTAAAATGCATCAGCTCCGCAGAGCAGCTCGACGTGGCCCGCTTCAACCGGCTGGGCCTGGGCGTGGAGATACAGGACTTCACCGAGCCCAACCTTTCCTTCGGGGAGCAGGAGGAGATCGCCGGGCGCTACCGCCGCCTTTTTGAAGGTTTCAAGGGGATCAAGTCGCTGCACGGGCCCTTTTTGGACCTCAAACCGGCCAGCCCCGATCCCCTGATCAGAGCCGTCAGTTACGAAAGGTACCGCCGCGCTTTGCAGATAGCGACTGCACTGGAAACGGATTTTATAGTCTTTCACAGCCAGATCAACCCTTTTTTGAATGAGCCGGCCCTGCGCGATCGGAACAACCGCCAGGCCGGGGCGTTCTGGGATCGGATCCTGGAAGAAACAGAGTACCGCGGCACCATCCTCATCGAGAATATCTTCGAGAAGGATGCGGATCTGCTGAAGCGCTATCTGCGCACGGTCAACCGGCCCAACCTGAAGGCCAACCTCGACCTGGGCCATCTCAAGGCCCGCGGGGCCGGCCTTGAAGAATGGCTCGGCGAGCTGAAAGATGATCTCGTCTATATGCATATCCATTCCAACGACGGCCGCTACGATCTGCACCGGAGACCCACGACTCAGGAGATCGCCCGCCTGTACAGCCTGCTGGACCGCTACCGCTTGAACCCGGTCCTTGCGCTGGAGTACCCCTTTGATCATCTTGAAGCTGAGCTGGCCCGGTACCGGTAACATGCAACAGCAGGGACGGTCCTTGTTGTTGCATAAGTCTCCGGCGTCCTATTCCGAAAATTAAAAACTTATCAAGATAACTAAATCTTAGAAGGAATGAGCTTCTTTATGTCGAAATGTAGTAACACGAAAACAGCATTTGGTATTACAAAGGAGCTTTGTATGGACGCAGAAGCGATCAAGGGTGCCGGGATCTCGCATTCCTACGATTTCGAGGGGAGCGCCATCCTCTCCCTGAACGGGGTCAGCATCACCGTGCACAGCGGCGAGCTCGTCGCCCTTTTGGGCCATAACGGGAGCGGCAAGTCGACCCTGGCCAAGCACTTCAACGCCCTGCTGCCCCTGCAGCAGGGCGAGCTGACCGTGGCCGGTATGGATGCCCGGGATGCCGCCAGGCTGTGGGAGATCCGCCGCCGCTGCGGCATGGTTTTTCAGAACCCCGACAACCAGTTTGTCTCCTCGGTGGTGGAAGAGGATATCGCCTTCGGCCTGGAAAATTATGACACGCCCCCCGAAGAGGTCCCCGGAAGGGTCAGACAAGCGCTGCAGAGCGTGGGCATGGCCGGCTTTGAGGAGAAGTCGCCCCACCTGCTCTCCGGGGGTCAGAAACAGCGGATCGCCCTGGCCGGCGTCTTCGCCCTGGACCCCGATATCATCATCTTCGATGAAGCCACAACCATGCTCGATCCCGAGGGGCGGCGGGAGCTTATCGGCACGATCCGCCGCCTGCACCGGGAGCTGCGCAAGACAATCGTCCTTATTACCCACTACATGGA
>JAAZIE010000067.1 GCA_012510305.1 Bacillota bacterium
CGCTTTAACTGAACCGTTTTCACATAGGCGAAAAATCTATTAAGCGCTTAACGCGGTGTCCCGGGTCATCCCCTGCCCCGCATTTGCCGGCCAGTTTACTTTAAATGTCATCCTGAGCGCAGCGAAGGATCACCGCTCTTCTGCCTGTCTGCCTGTTCGCCTGTTTCACGAGCTGCTCCGCCCGGCCGGGCCCACGAATATCCGCCTGCCGGGAGGCTCCCTGCCCTTACCTGCCCGGGCCCGCCTTACGCCAGGGCGGCGGCGGCCTCCGGCAGGGTAAAGCGGCGGGCATAGAGGGCCTGCCCCATGATCACCCCGGTAACCCGGGGGGCATAGCTTTTCAGGGCGCGCAGATCCTTCAGCGAGGAGATCCCTCCGGCGAGGATCACTTCCAGCGAACCGGCGGCCAATATTTGTTCCAGCCCCCGGTAATTGGGCCCCTCCAGGGTCCCGTCTTTCTCGATATCGGTATAAATTATCCGGCCGATCCCCCACTGCTCCACCCGGCGGGCCAGCTCCACCGCGCTCATCTCGCCCTGCTCGGTCCAGCCCTGCGCCTTGACCCGCCCCCGGTGGGCATCGATCCCGGCGATGAGCCGCTCGCCGAACTCGGCAGCCAGATTTTCAGCCTGCCGGGGCTCTTTAACCAATAGCGTCCCCAGGATTACCCGGGAGGCGCCCGCTTCAAAAGTTCGCTCCAGATCCTCGCGCGAGCGCACCCCGCCGCCCACCTGGAAAGGGATCTCTACGGCCCTGCCGATGGCGGCGATCGCTTCCCGGTTGTCCGCGCTGCCGGTAAAGGCCCCGTCGAGATCGACCAGGTGTAAAAGCGCCGCCCCCTGCCGCTCCCACTGCCGGGCCATGGCCACGGGAT
Source organism: Bacillota bacterium (assembly GCA_012510305.1). GTDB lineage: Bacteria > Bacillota > Dethiobacteria > DTU022 > DTU022 > JAAZPQ01. The sequence goes on from JAAZIE010000067.1 coordinate 875, forward strand.
CATCACCGTAAACAGTTTCGCGGCCGGGATCGCCCTGGTAAAGGCGAACGCAGCGCCCCGCTCTCAGATCGATAGCCGGAATGGCCAGCTGGGCCGACATCTACTCCAGCTTCCCCTTGGTGGTAAGCGGCCCGCCAAGCCCCTCGAGCGCGGCGCAGGCCTCGTTCAAAGCGCGGCCCGCCGCCTTGTAAGAAGCCTCGATGAGGTGGTGCTTGTTTCGCCCGTGGCTCGCCTTTAGATGCAGGTTCAGGCACCCTTCGTTGACAAAAGCCCGCCAAAACTCTTCAAAAAGTTCGGGATCCATCGGCCCCACCGGGCCCGGCGGCAGGTTCATCTCATAATGGAGGTACGGACGGCCCGAAAGATCGGCTGCGACAAAAACCAGGGCGTCGTCCATGGGGACGGCGCTGAAACCGTAGCGCCTGATCCCGGACTTGTCGCCCAAAGCCCGGTAAAAAGCCCGGCCCAGGCAAAGGCCCAGATCTTCCACCAGGTGGTGTGCATCCACCTCCAGATCTCCCTGGGCCCGGATCCGCAGGTCAAAAAAACCGTGCCGGCACCACAGCGTCAGCATATGTTCCAAAAAAGGAAGCCCCGTCTCCAGATCGGCTTTCCCCTCACCCTCCAGGTTCAAATGCAGGGCGATCTCCGTCTCCAGGGTGGATCGTTCTACACCGGCCTCACGCATCACCATTCTCCTTTCTAATCGCTACCGCGCGGGCATGGGCCTCCAGGCCCTCGGCCCGAGCCAGTTTTTCGATCTGCGGCGCCGCTCCTGCAAGCGCCGCCTCGCTGTAATAAACGAAGCTCGTTCTTTTGATAAAGTCGGCGACCCCCAGGGGCGAAGCATAGCGCGCCGTACCCCCGGTGGGGAGCACATGGTTCGAACCGGCCCAGTAATCACCCACCGGCTCGGGGGTGTGGGGGCCGATAAAAACGGCACCGGCGTTTTCAATGGCATCGAGGTGGCGCCAGGGATCGGCCACCTGCAGCTCCAGGTGCTCGGGGGCCAGCTCGTTGACCGCCCGCCAGGCCTCCGTGAGATTGTTCAGCCGCAGCAGCGCCCCCTGCTCTTTCAGCGAGCGCCGGGCGATCTCCCGGCGGGGCAGCCTTGAGAGCTGCTCCTTCAGCTCCTGCTCCACCCGGCGGGCCAGCTCCGCAGAGTCGGTGATCAGCACCGGGCGCGCCAGGATATCGTGCTCCGCCTGCGAAAGCAGATCGGCGGCGATGTAAGCCGGGTTTGCCCCCGCATCGGCCACCACCACTATTTCGCTGGGTCCGGCCAAAAGATCGATTCCCACCCGGCCGTAGAGCTCGCGCTTGGCCAGGGTTACATAGATGTTTCCCGGGCCCACAATTTTGGCCACGGCGGGGACGCTCTCCGTGCCGTAAGCCAGGGCGGCCACGGCCTGGGCCCCGCCGATCTTGAAGACGGCACCGGCGCCGGCCTCGCGGGCCGCCAGCAGGGTCAGCGGATGGACCGTGCCGTCGGCGGCCGGGGGAGTGCAAAGGCAGATCTCTTTCACCCCCGCCACCTTTGCCGGCACCACCGTCATCAGCACGGAGGAAGGATAAGCGGCGGTGCCCCCGGGGATGTAAGCCCCCACCGGGCCCAGCGGCCGGATCCGCTGTCCCACCAGGCTTCCGGGCCCGCTTTCCCACCAGGAAGAGAGGAGCTGGCGCCGGTGGTAACTCTCGATATTACGCCTCGCCTCTCTCAAGGCCTCCGCCAAGTCCGGCTCCACCGCGGCGGAGGCGGCGTCAATCTCGGCCTCGCTCACCTGCAGTCCCTCCAGCACAGCGCCCTCATAGCGTTTGGTCAGCTCTTTGAGCGCCTCGTCGCCCCGCTCGCGAACTGCAGCCAAAATCTCAAGAACACTTTCCCTCTCGGCAGCGAAGTCGTCGAGGCAAAAAGAAGACCGTTTTTCTAAATAATGTTCCAAGGAATTAAAAACAGGCAATAGCATAGGGAATATACTCCAATCAGGGTATTTAAGCTGTTTCAGGCGTATTTTAACATGTTGCCCTTGAAGAGGCAAGAAACCGGAGGCGAAGAACCGCCCCCCGGTCGCCGATTGGGTTTTTCTTTTCGAGCCGGGTGCATCCCAGCCCCGCATCTACCCCGGTACCATTGAACCTGCCAAAAATGGTATAAATTGTAGGGGCGAGGCATGCCTCGCCCGCACCGGCCCCTGTCACCACAATCGCCCTAATCCGACCCGGTATTACATTTCTCGTCCCGCCGGGCGAAAATTATGCTATAATTAATCCGCAGCCCCGCCGGCCGCTTTTGCGAGCGCGCCGGTAAAATATATTTCATGCTTTTGCAGAAAGGTAGATACTTTAAATGGAGATTTATGCCCTGGTCGGCCGCAGGGGCACCGGCAAAAGCCATCACGCCCAGCTGCTGGCGCACCGCTACGGGATCAACTACCTTTTGGACGACGGCCTTTTAATTAAGGGAAGCCAAATTTTGGCCGGGCGCTCGGCCAAGCGCGAAAACACCCGCTACGGAGCGATCAAGCGCGCACTCCTGCACGATGATGAGCATGCCCTCCAGCTGCAGGACCAGCTAAAGCAGCTGGCTCCCTCGAAACTGCTCGTCCTGGCCACTTCCGAGCGAATGGCAAAGGCGATCACCGACCGCCTTGAACTGCCCCACCCGCACCACTACATTCATATCGAGGATATCGTCAGCCCAGAAGCGATTGAACGGGCCCGCCGGATGCGGGACGAAAAAAATAGGCATGTCATCCCCCTGCCTACCTTTTCGATCAAAAAAGAATTCCCCGGCTACCTCGTCGACCCGCTTCGCTCCTTTTTCAGGCTGCCCTCGGCGCCATACAGCAGCAAAAACATAGCCGTGGAACGCTCCATCGTCCGCCCGGTTTACAGCAATCTGGGCAATTTCTATATTGCAGAGCATGTTGTCAGCGACCTGGTGAACCACATTGTCAGCCGGGTTTCCGGTGTTTACCGGGTTAGCCGCGTCGCCGTAACTACCGCCGCCGGCAAGATGAACCTGGATGTGGACCTGGTCTTTTCACTGGACCGTTTGCCGTCAAAAAATTTCCACCAAATCTCTGCCGAAGTACAGGAAACGCTTAAAGATGAGCTCGAGCACCTCACCGGTTTTTACCTGGACCGGGTGAACATTACCGCAAAAAAAATCCACCTCGGCGAATAAGGGCCGCTCAAAGGGCTCACCCTTCCACCCGCTCGGGATGGGTGTATACATTCAGCCGCCCGTCGCGAACAAAACCGACCAGGGTGATATTGAGCGCATGAGCCAGCTCAATACTCAGGCTGGTGGGAGCAGCCCGCGAAGCGATAAGCGGCAGCTGTACACGGGCCGCCTTGAGCAGGATCTCCGAACCCAGCCGGCTGCTGCAGACGAGCATCTTCTCCTCCAGGGGAACCCCCTGAAGCAGGCACTCCCCGATGATTTTATCAATGGCGTTGTGACGCCCAATATCTTCGAAAAATAAGAGCAGATCCCGGTTATCGGCCAGGGCGGCGCTGTGCATCCCCCCTGTAATCTTGAAGATCGCGGCGCGCTCCTGCAAGGAGGCCATCAAAGAACCGATCACTTCAGCCTTAACGGAGAGCTTTCCCGGCGGAACCGGCGCTGTACCCCCGGCCTGCCGCAGATCAAGGAGCGCTCCCCGCGTACCGCCCGGGGTAACGGTGCCCTCGGCACAAGGCTGTTCCAACGTAACTGATTTATGCTTCAGCTCTATTTCAACGGCCTCACCCTTCTCCAGCAGGCGCACCGCAGCCACCTCGTCCAGCGAGCCGATCAGCCCGCAGGAGCGCAAATAGCCCAGGGCCAGGCTCTTTCTTTTTTCGGGAGTGCAGAGCAGCGTCACCAACTTTTGCCCGCCCAGGTATATCGTCAGCGGCGCCTCCACGACCACCTGGTCGGCGATAACCTTTCTTTCTCGACCCCGGATTACGGTCACTTCTTTTTTTTCCACCAGCTCCGGCACGGTCCTGCCTCCCCGAAAGGTGACAGTAGGTACGTCCCCCTGTCACCTTTTTGACTTGCCCCGCCCGTTCATGAAATTTTAAAAGGTGTCTTGGTTAATCTTTTTCCTGCCTTGATTTTTCCAGGTGGTAGCGCAGCGCCCGCGGCGTGATCTTCAGCAGCTCCGCCGCCTTGCTCTGGTGGCCAAACGTAAGCTCCAGGGCCTGCTCGATGATCTGCCCGGTAACGCGCTCCCGCCAGGATTTGAGATCTTCCTGGAAGTCGTTGAAGTCAAAGCCCTCTTTCAGCTCAAGCCCTGCCGCAAGCAGCTCTTCAAAACCGGTCAGCTGCCGGTAAAGCTTCTCGCCCTGCGAATGAGCGCTGAAATAGGGCGGCGCTGCAGCGGCAGGCGGCCCGGGCTCTGCGGCGGGCGCCTCTTTTTCCATCTCATCTTTCTGCGGCGGCCGGATCCGCTCCGGGAGCTCGCCCGGTTCGATGAGCTGCCCCTTGCTTAAAAGCACCGCCTGGGCGACGGTATTGGCCACCTCCCGGATATTGCCCGGCCAGGTATGCTCCAGCAGCAGGGCCATAGCCTCGTCGGAAAATTTCTTGGCGGGCGCCCCCTTTTCCACCGTCTCTCTGTCCAAAAAATAGCTGATAAAGGTGGGGATATCCCCGGCCCGATCGCGCAGCGGCGGTATCGTCAGCGAGGCCACGTCCAGCCGGTAGAAGAGATCTTCGCGGAACCTGTTCTCCTCCACCCGCGCGGCCAGGTCGGCGTTGGTCGCGGCGATGACCCGCACATCCACCTTGCAGATCTCTTCGCCCCCCACCCGCAAGAACTCGCCCGTCTCCAGAACGCGCAGCAGCTTGATCTGGATCGCCGGGCTGGCCGAGTCGATCTCATCCAAAAAGAGGGTGCCTTTGTTGGCCATCTCGAAGATGCCCTTCTTGCGGCTGGTCGCCCCGGTAAAAGAACCCTTTTCATGGCCGAAGAGCTCGCTTTCCAGCAGCGTTTCGGTAAAAGCCCCGCAGTTAAAGGCCATGAAGGGGCGGTCGCTGCGATGGCTGACCGAATGAATATAGCGCGCCAAAACCTCTTTGCCCGTGCCGGTCTCCCCCTGGATGAGGACGGTAATGTTTTTCTTGGCAATTTTCTGGGAAGCGGCCACCAGGCTGAGCATTTTCTTGTCCGCACCGACGACGAAGCCGAGCTCTTCGTGAGAGCGGGACAGCTTTTCCAGCTCGGCGCGCACGTTCAGCGCCCGCTCCAGGAGCGCCTCCATCTCGGCAATATCGCCGAAGGGTTTTTCCACGTAATCGAAGGCGCCGGACTGGATCGCCTCCACCGCCGACTTCACCGTGGAGTAGCCGGTGATGATGATCACCTCGCAGGAGGGCTGCGACTTCTTGATCTCGCGCAGCACCTGCAGTCCGTTCAGGTCGGGCAGTTTCAGATCGACCACGGCCACGTTGAAGCGGTTTTGCTTCAGCAGATCGATCGCCTGCGAACCGCTGTGGGCCGCAACGACGCGGTGTCCCTTTCTCTTTAACAAGTAGGAGAAAAAATTGCAGACCTCCGGCTCATCGTCCACGATGAGAAAACAGGCCTGTGCGGACGCCCGCTCCGCCCCCGCCCCCTCACGCTCACTCTCGTGCACAGTCTTCCAACTCCTTTTCATACGCTTTATCCAGGGGCAGGATCAGGCTGAACTTGCTTCCCCCGCCTTCGATGCTTTCCACATCGATCACCCCGCCGTGCGACTGGGCGATCCCCAGGCTCACCGAAAGGCCCAGCCCAGTGCCCCGGCCCACCCTCTTGGTGGTAAAAAAGGGATTGAAAACCTGGGGCAGGTCCGCATAGTCGATCCCCACCCCGTTGTCGCTTATATGCACGGCGACAACCTTGTCCGTAGAGCAGGTTTCAATGATGATGCGTCCCTTCTCCCTGGTATTTCCCTCCGCAATCCGGGAACTGATCGCATCCTTGGCGTTGAGAAGGAGGTTGATGATGATCTGCTCCAGCCCGTGCTCGTTGCCGAGCAAAAGGGGCATCTCGGGAGCCGGCCTGTTAACCAGTTCAACATTGCTTTTCTCGATCTGGTACGAGAGCAGCGAAAGAGCACTTTCCACGACCTTGTTCAGGTCGATCTCTTCAAAGGTGTATTCTTCCTGCCGCGAAAATGTAAGCAGGTTTTGAATGATCCGCTGGCAGCGCATCCCGCTGTTCTTGATATCCTTGATCAGCTGGTAGTGGGGATCGTCGGGACCGGTTTCGCGCAGCAGCAGCTGCGAATTGCCCACGATGGCGGTGAGCGGGCTGTTCAACTCGTGAGCCACCCCGGCGGACATCTCGCCCAGGGAGACAAACTTGATCGAATCGACAAACCGGGTCACATCCTTGGCGTAATAGGTGACGCCGTAGGGCTTGTTCTTTTCAGTGTATGCGGGGTAGGCAAAGATGTCGAGCACCCGGTTGAAACGCGTGCGCGACTGCAGGTACGCGGTCTTCTCCGTGCGCACCACCTGGTCCGCCAGGCAGGGGTTGCACTTGGACTCGCGCCCGTAAAAAAGGCGGTAACATTTCTGGCCCAGGATCTCCTCCTCGGGCATGGTGAAGAAATCGATCACCGCCTGGTTCACCCGCTGAATGCGGCAGTCCCGGTTGATAAAAAGGAGCAGATCGGTCACCGCGGAGAAGGTGATCTCCCATTCCTGCTTATGCTGCCAGACCTCGCTGTAAAGGCGGGCGTTCTCCAGTCCCACGGCCAGCTGGTCGGCGACCTGCTCCAAAAAATGAAGATCGCTTTCCTCAAAACCGCTCCCGGAGATCACCTCCAGCACCCCGATCACTTTTTCCTTCACCAAAAGCGGGATCAAAGTCATCGAAGGCAAATCCTCGCCGGAGGTTTCCCCGGTGCCATGATCGACTACAATTGTTTTTTTGCTCGCCAGCACCTTCCACAGCGCTGCAGTAGCTTTTTCATCTTTCCGCTCCACGCGCTCCTGAACGGTACCCTCCACCGCGGCCCCGTGATGGTTGTTGGACACAAAGACGGTCCGGCTGACCATGGTCCCCCGGTCGATCACATAAAGGCTCAGGGTATTGAAGGAAACCACCGCCTGCAGCTCGGGGATAACGCTCTCGATAATCTCCTGAAAGGACATCTCGATGCCGATCCCCTTGGCCAGCTGGTTGATGATCTCCAGCTGAATATTGCGCCGCGTCGTCTCATCGATCTTTTTTTTCAGCTGCACGTAGTATGATTTTTTTGAGCTGTGGATTCCGGTCAGCTTTTCGATGAGCGCCTTTTTATTTTTAATGACCACGCTGTTCCTCCTTGCTTTTAAAGTGCCGAACGAAATATTTCGATGATGTCCGCCACATCGGCATCCCGCGGGTTGGTGATAAAGCAGGCGTCCTTGATCGCATTTTCGCTCAGTTCCGGCAGGAGCTCCTCGGGCAAGCCCAGCTCCGCCAGCCCGGAAGGGATCCCCACATCCTGGGCCAGCTCCCAGACCATGGCGATAGCCTTTTCGGCGGCCTCGCGTGGGGTCATCCGGTCTACCCGCGCCCCCATAATCGCAGCGATGCGCACATACTTGTCGATGGAGGAAAGCAGGTTAAACCGCATCACGCTCGGCAAGATGATGGCGCTGATCTCGCCGATGGGCAGATCGAGCATCCCCCCCACCTGGTGCGTCATCGCGTGGGCCAGCCCCAAAACGGCATTGGAAAAGGCGATCCCCGCATGCATGCTCGCTTTCCCCATGGCCACCTTGGCCTCTTCGTTGACCTGGCTGGCTACCGAAGCGCGCAGGTTGCGCGAAATAAGCTCGATGGCATGGAGAGCATGGATATCGGTCATATCGGTCGCCGCCAGCGAAAGGTAGGCCTCGATGGCATGGCTCAAGGCTTCCATGCCCGTGTGGGCGGTGACCCGGCCATCGATGGTGGAGAGCAGCAGCGGATCGGAGATGGAGATATCGGGGATCAGCGACTTCGAGATGATCGTCATCTTGATCTTGCGCTCGCTGTCCGCGATAATGGAAAACTGGGATACATCGGAACCGGAACCGGAAGTGGAAGGAAGCACGATCAGCGGGGGCAGCGGATTGTAGATCAGGTCGATCCCCTCGTAGTCCTGGATGCGGCCCTCGTTGGTCGAAAGGGTGGCCACCGCCTTGGCCGCATCGATGGTGCTGCCGCCGCCGATGGCGAGAACGGCATCGCAGTCGTTTTCAAGATAAGTCCGGACGCCTTCTTCCACCTCGTAATCACGCGGGTTCGCTGAAAAATCGGACCAGATCCAGTGCTCCAGCCCCGCTTCATCGAGAAAGGGAAGCGCTTTCTCCACCCACCGGTGCCGGATGATGCCCCGGTCTGCCACCAGAAAAACGCGGGAGGAACCCAGACGGCTGCAGCACTCGCCAACCTGGTTCAGGGAACCCTTGCCAAAAATTATTTCCGGGGCCATAAATTTGCTGATATACACTTTTTTTCTCCTCTTCCCCACCGGCAGGCGGGAAGTAATCGCTTGAATTCTCGACCAATATTTAAGCTATTGTTTCTGCGAACACGGGCCGAAATCCTTTTTTATAGCCTCCCCCAAAGAGAAAACCGGAGCCCCCGGCGGAGCGGAAAGCAAAGCGCGGCCCGGCCAACCGGGCGCTCACAGGGCCGAGCGGCGGCGAACCCGGCAAGAAGCTGTCTTCGCCGGTGACAAACCCAAGAAAAGGCCCCGGTTTTTTCACCGGGGCCGACCGAGCACCTTGAGTGGCCGTTGTTTACAGTTCAGAAGCAGCCTTTTCTACCGGCAGAGCAGCCGTTTCTTCCCTATCATCAATATCGGGTACCAGCCCGTAACCCAGATTGCTCTCCATGATTCTTTTACATTTGCTTCTTTGTTCAATGGTACAACCGCACTGCTCAGCTTCTTTTTTGGTCAATTTTTTGGCGAAAGCGCCGGCGCTGCAGAACATGACCCAGCCATTCAAACCCTGGTACTCTTTCCAGTGCACGCATTGAACTGCTTTTTTCATCTCCAGTCACCCCTTTCCCAGCCCGGTGAGTTGTTTACATTTTCCCGTTGGCGATCAGGTCCTTCTTCTTCGGAAGCAGAGGACGCAGGTAAGCACCCCAGTAAGTGGCGGCCACGAAGCCGGCTCCGCCGATGATATTGCCTATGGTCACGGGGATGAGGTTGTTCAGGAAAAAGGCCTTCACGGTGAGGCCCTGAACAACAGCGGGCTCGAGCAATCCGGCCAGGGCCGGATTGTTCACCAGCGACAGGCCCATGGGGATAAAGTACATGTTGGCGATACTGTGCTCAAACCCCGCCGCCACGAAAGCGGCAATGGGAATCATAATCGCCAGAATCTTGCCGATAACATCGCGCCCGGCATTGGCCAGCCATACTGCCAGGCAGACCAGCCAGTTGCAGAAGATCCCCCTGAAGAGAGCTTCCGCCCAGGGCAGCGATGCCTTGGCTGAAGCGATATTCACCGCGCGGACGCCGATGGCGCCGCCGTTGGCCTTCCAGATTCCAGAATAATAGAACAGGAAAACGACGAGCAGCGACCCCACAAAGTTGAACAGGTAAACCCAAAACCAGTTGTTCAAAAGCTGTTTTCCGCTAACCTTCTTCTCCAGGAAACCGGTCATAATCATGTTGTTCCCGGTGAAGAGTTCCGCACCGCCGAGGACGACCAGAATCAGGCCCAGGGAGAAAGCGATGCCCCCGATCATGCGGGTGAGACCGTCCCCGATAAAGGCCGACAGGTCGTTGGTAATGATGGTGAACATGATCGCGCCCAGGGCGATGTAGGCCCCGGCGAGGATGCCCAGCGGAATCAGCGAACCCATCTTCGTGTTTGCCTTTTTCTCGGCGACACCGACAAAGGATTTGCAGATCTCCGCCGGCGGGCTAAAGGAAGCCACCGCGGTAACCGCTTCTTTCTTCGGCTCCGGGGCAGGCACCGGTACGGCGCCTCCGCCGATGTTCAACTCCATGCTGCCCAGGCATCCCTTCCTTTTGGCTTCGGTGCAGCCGATTTTCGCCAGAAAATCGGGGTTGACCGGGCGGTTGAACGCAGCCAACTCGCAGTAGGAAATCGTGCCCGAGACTGAATCGTACTCCTTCCAAAACTGACATCTCTTTGCCACAGCATTTTACCTCCCTCACTGTTTTTTTCTTTCTCTACTGTTCTATAGTTGCAAGTTCCGTGCCAGGATGCCGGCAGCGCTGAAAGATGACTCCAGCACCCAAATTGGTTGAATTCACGCTAATTGTTGTGGTTTGGCCCTCTTTTTCCCGGGGTGCAGGCACCTGGACAGGAAAAGCGGTCCGGAAATGAGATCTGTCCAGCCCAAAGCGGTTCTCTAAGTGACGCAAACACGTCGCAAGGGGGCGCGCGCGCGTAATAGGGGCGTTTCATCGAATCTGCAGCGCCGCCTCCAGCGGGAATCAATTAGATCTCTGGTATAAAATTTTCATGCAGGCAAAAACTTTATAGCAGGAGGCGATCACCCAATGATCCAGTTAACCCAAAAAGAAAAGTTACTTTTGGAAGACCAAAAGGCCCACGAAGAGCTCTGCATTACCAAGTACACTTCATATGCAGAGCAGGCCGGAGATCCGCAGCTGCAGCAGCTCTTTAACACTTATGCCGGCCAGGAGCAGCAGCACCTGGATACGATCAACCAGATCCTGTCCGGCCAGCAGCCGTCAATGGGGGCGGGCCAGCAGCAGCAACAGCAGGCCCAGCCGCCCCAGCAAGGCTCCCCCGCCATTGAACAGCCGCTGGCGCAGGGAACGCAAAACGACGCCGCGCTCTGCCAGGATATGCTCTCCACCGAAAAATATATCTCCTCCACCTACAACACGGCCATCTTCGAGATGACCGACGCCAACGTGCGCCAGGCGCTGAACCATATCCAAAAAGAAGAGCAAGAACACGGCGAGGGCATTTTCAACTACATGCAAAGCAAAGGCTACTACCAACCAAAGTGACCCTGTGAGCCGAAGGCTCACAGGGTCATCCTGAGGGCGCAGCCCGAAGGATCTCATCCTGAGCGAAGCGAAGGATCTCGCGCAGCAAGCGGGGCTTTCGTAAAAGCACCAGGCGTTCGTTCTGTCCGCAGCCGGGCCGGTAGAGACTCTTCGCTACGCTCAGAGTGACATTTTAGAAGTCAGGGTGACAGGGTAGAGA
>JAAZIE010000068.1 GCA_012510305.1 Bacillota bacterium
AGCCCATCCCGGTGGCAGTGCACCAGCTGATCATAAACGATCTGGACAATATCCATTCCGGGAACAATTAACCCCATTTTAACCCCGAAGGCAAGCGGCCCCACGTATTCCGGCAATTCGATCACAGCTGTTAGCGCTCCTTCCCCCGGTCAGGGGTGATATTTAACAGTGCCTCATTTTCTTCCGGCAGCAGGCGCTGCGCTCTGCGGTAATCGTCCCAGGTGTTGATATTGAAAAAAGAGCGCTGCCGGGGATCAAAACGCGCGATTTCGGAATAACCGACCCTGCGCATCTTAATTTTATCATAATAATCGATGATCTTCCGCCGGCCCTGTTCGATAAAATTTTCCATCGAGCCGAGGCTGGAGCGATGGTAAAAAGCATGCAGCGGCTGAAAGCAATTGTCGGTGAAAGGAACCACTGCATCATACTGTGAAGCAAAGCCGTCCATATAGCGGATTAAATCAAGATTTATAAAAGGCATATCGCAGGCGACAACAAACTGGTACGGCAGCTGGGAAACACTTAAACCGGCATGGATCCCCCGCAGGGGGCTCTTCTCATAGCCGGTGAGGAGATCCCCGGTCAGCTTCACCGGAAGGCCCTCAAAAACCTCCTCGCGATCGGTGACCGCCGTAACCTGCTCAAAAAGGGAGCCGAGCCGGCGAACGAGGATTTCGATCAGCGTCACGCCGTTAAATTCAAGGAGATATTTCGGGTAACCCAGGCGGCTGCTGTCGCCGCCCGCCAGGATAATCGCTCCACCGAGCCGGGAGCTCTGCAACGTTAACACCACCATTCAACAGATCCCTGCTATGAGGGTTTGGCCGCCCCTTCCCTGAGCCAGCCGCGATAACCGGCCCGGACCATGAGGATGCATAGCTCGTAAAGCAGCACCAGCGGCAGTGCCAGCAATATCTGCGTCAGCGGATCCGGCGGGGTCAGAACAGCGGCCAGGATCAGGATGGCCAACAGGGCGTATTTCCGCCAGCGCCGCAGCTGCTCTGCCCGGAGCAGATCCAGCCGCCCCAAAACCCAGGCTGCCAGGGGCAGTTGAAAGATGACTCCGAAAAAAAGGTTAAAGGAGAAAAACAAGGAGATGTACTCGCTGATGGCCAGCTTTGGCGTAGCGCTGTCACCGGCATATTGCAACAAAAAGCGCAAAACCTGGGGAAAAACCACCCCGTAAGAGAAAGCCAGCCCGCCGGCAAAGAGAACGACCACCCCAAAGAAGCTCCGGAAGCAGATCTTTTTTTCTAAAGGAGTCAGGGCCGGGTAGATAAAAGCGACCAGTTGATAGAGTATCACCGGTGAGGCCAGTACGGCCCCCGCCAGCAGGGCCAGCTTAAATTGCGCCATCAGCGCTTCCGGCGGTGAGAAAAAAACCAGGCGCAGCTCTCCGGCAGGCCGGGTCATCAAACGGCGAATCGGCTCTGCCAAAACGAAACATGCGCTTGAAACGGCAAGAAAAACCGCGCCCGCCGTAATCAGGCGACAGCGCAGTTCGGCAAAATGCTGCAGCATTGTCATGGCTGCATCTGCATTTTTGCTCATTAATTCCGCAGCGCCTCCCGTGATTGATCTAAGTGTCTAAAACTCTTTTTAGCGGCAGGATCTTTAGGCCGGGCAAAAGCGCTTATGAACCCGGTTACTCCTGCTGCTCCGGCGAGGTGGAAGAAGATTCGGGTTTGCCTTTCATCCCGTCTTTCAACTCCGTTACACTCTTACCGATGGCCCGGGCCAGTTCCGGCAGCCTGTTCGCCCCAAAAAGAAGCAAAATGGCGACCAGAATTAAAATCAGTTCAGTTGCGCCAAGTTTCATCCGATTTACCTCCTTTGACTGGTTACAGATTGGCCCACAGCTATTTTTTCTCCTCCCTATCCTCCTCTTCGTCCAGGGAGAAAGCTTTGCCCATATCGCTGAAGGCGCTTCGAAATTCCCGGATGCCGCGGCCGATAGAACGTCCCATATCAGGAAGCTTGGCCGGCCCGAAAACAATTAGCGCTACCACCAGGATGACCACAATTTCCATAAGGCCGATGGAACTACCAAAAGGCAATCAACCTCACCCCTTACCAGGAGGATATCAAACGTAACGGCCCATAGCAGTATTTCTACACGATTAAAATAATTCCTCTTTTATTATTCAGGCGCCGGTACAGCAGCCGGCCCCGGGCTTTCCCAAAGGCACAGCGGCACCGCCCGGGGCCGGGGTTGTCCGGCAGCAATTGGATCGTTGAATTATTTAGCCGCCTCGCGCGGGGTCAGCTTGAGCGCCACAAAAAGCGCCGGCGCCAGCAGGGTAACCCAGATGCCGACAAGCCCGTACCGGACAAAATAGAAGGCTGCTTCCAGGGCTACCGTGTCGGCGATGAGCAGCAACTTCAGCCCGATGACGATGCCGAAGAGCACCGCCAAGCCGATCACCGCTTTCAAGATCTGGAATCCCCAGGGCGCCTGGGGGACAAAGCGCACCCTGTCCCCTTCGATGATGTAACCGACCGCGGCGCCGGCCAGAAGACCCATCAGCTTGGGCATATCGCTTGCGGGAGCAAGGGCTGTCAGGGCTATGGGGACGGCCAGGCAGAGCGCCAGGAGAAGAGGCCGGGAAAACTTTCGTTGCCACCCCTTTTCCATGAAGACGCTGCTCAGCCAGACCATGAGCAGCAGCAGGGGGATGCCCATGGCGTAACCGCCCAGGATATCACCGGGGTAGTGGTATCCCAGGATGATCCGCGAAAAGGGGGTCAGCACCATGACCACCAGCGCCCAGGCCCAAAACCCGCTTTTCTTGATGCGGATGCCCAGGTAGCCCCAGACGGTCACCGCAGTGAGGGTGTGCCCGCTGGGAAAGGCATAGCTTTCCAGCAGCGGTTTTCCGTCCATAAGAGGACGTGCCAGGGCAAAAATATCCTTGGTCACGCCGCTGACCAGGCCGGAGATCAGCAGCACCGCCGCCGACCAGAAACCGATGGATTTGTTGATGCACCAGATTATTATACCGAAAAAGATCATGTAGAATTCGTCTTCACCGAGATAAGTAAAAAACAAAAACAGGTATTCCACCGGCTTGATCGCCCGGAATTGCTGCAGATAGTCGATCATGACCATGCTGCGGGTCCAGTCCCAGTACCGGTAGAGCAAAGCGCTGCATACGAGAACAGCCACCCAGCTGAAAATGAGCCAAAAGATCTCCCGCCCCCGCTTCGGAGAAAAGTAGGGCCTCATCGTAGTGGGAGCTTTCATACGGATTCACTCCTTTCGCTGAATTATGTAAAAAGAGCCAACTGCGCCATGATTTATGAATTCGCCGCCGCTGCTCCTTCTCCTGCCTCCGGAGCCGATCAACCGCCGGTCCGGCGCAAGCGGTGGATCAGGATTTCGTAGGAGGTGCGCACGCGATCATCGGGCACCGTAACCGCCCTGGTAAAACGCTCCCCGGTAAAAAGAACGCCCTCCAGGAGCTCTTCGATAAAGGAGAGGGTTACCGGGCGGCGGGGGTGAGAAAAATAGATGCTTCCCCCAAGCCTGCTCACGCTCAACAGCACCCTCTTCAGGTGGGGCAGCAGGCGCGGTTCATAGGCAATATCGGAGGCCAGCACCAGGTCAAAACGTTCTTCCCAGGTAAAATCACGCCAGTCGGCCTGCAGCAGCCGGTAGCGGGGCAGCCGGTGCAGCCGGGCGTTGGCTGCACAAAGATCGAGAGCAAGCCCTTGGAAGTCGGAGAAGATCACCTCTGCGCCCCGCAGCCCGCAGGCGATCCCCGGCAGCCCCACCCCGGCGCCCAGCTCGAGCACTTTTTTCCCTTCAATAGCGGGCCCCTGTAAGAAATGCGCGGCCAGCCCCCTTGCCGCAGGCCAGGGCTCGGCCCAGCAGGGCACCTGGTCGGGATCTCCCGGGTCGTCGAAAAGGGCTTCCAGATCGGCGGCGACATATAGAGGCAGCACTCTCCCGCCCAGGTCCACATCAATCAACCGGGTTTCCATTGCGTTCACCGGTTCTCTCCATTTTCATTTTCGCTCTCCTGCAGGGATGCGAGCAGGGCCCGGGCCCGGGAAAGCATCTCTTCTGGAACATAGAGATCTATTTCATAAGCTTGCCCGCCTACCACCCGCATGGCGCCGGCCAGGGGATCGCTCTCTTTTCGCCGCACCGGAATCGAGGCTGTCTCCAGCATGCCGGAGACAATACCGGCCTCGACATCGTTGTACGCTTGCATCAAAAAGGTCCATCCCTCCATTTTTACCCGCCCCTTCCCCTTAAATTAAGCTGTGATCCCATTATAGATTGCTTTTCGGTATCAATATTATGTTGTCTGCTCTCCCGCAGGCCGGAAGAGACCATTTGACGGCCCGGCCAATAAATTTTATGATGGTCAGGGGGGAAGGACTGGTGAGCAGATCGCTTAAAAATTTACCGGAACTGGCCGCGGCGGCGGGCCTGGTGCAGGCCGCGGTAGCTCCCACCGAAGCCCCTGCCGGCCTGCTCTCGCATCTCAGGCGGCGGGCCGCAGAGGGCCGGGTAAGCCCTTTTGAAGAAAAAGATCCGGCGCTTCGCCTGGCCCCGGAAAAGCTGCTCCCGGGATGCCGCAGCATTATCGTGGTGGGGCTGCCGCACACGGTCCCGGAAAAAGTAGAACACCGGGGAGAAAAGGGCCCGCGGGGAAAGGTGGCCCGCTGTGCCAGGGGCCCCGACTATCACCTGCTCCTGAAATCCCGGTCGGAGCGCCTGCTGGGGCTGCTCAAAAAAGAGCTTCCCGGGCCGCTGCGCAGCCGGATATTGGCCGATCGCAGCCCTCTGGTGGAACGAGAACTGGCCCGGCTTGCCGGGCTCGGCTGCATCGGAGAAAATTGCACCCTGATCACGCCGGAGAGCGGTTCTTATATCTCCCTGGGGACAATTCTTCTCGACCGCGCCCTGGTACCGGGCAACCCCCAGACCCAAAGCTGCCGGCAGTGCGGCCTTTGTCGCGAGGCCTGCCCTACGGGAGCGCTGCGCGAACCCTTTGTGATCGACCCTTACCGCTGCCTTTCCTACATCAGCCAGGCGCCGGGAGTGGTCCCGGCGGAAA
>JAAZIE010000069.1 GCA_012510305.1 Bacillota bacterium
AGCCAACCGTCAACCTTAACCTATTTTAAGGGGACGGGGCCCTGGAAGTCAAGTCATTTCTTAGTTTTAGCGGTAAATAATTGATCCCAGGATCCGGTTAAACCGCTCAAACAAATTTTCGAAATCAAGCTCCAGCGGAAGGAGGTGGACCTCTTTGCCCGGAGTGATCCCGGCGGCGGCTGCGGCGGTCTCCGGGCTGGTCGCGATGATCGACCGGGCGCGGTGGTATGCTTTCCAGGCTGTTCTCAGGAGCGGCGGGGCGAGCAGTTTTTTCAAAGGGCTCTCTTGCGCATAAAGATGGAGATCGCCAATTTCCCGAACCTCCAGGATCAGGGGCGCTTTATTAAAACAGCTGAGCGTATAGGCGGGCCGGTTGATCGGCTGCGGCGGTGAGGAAGCCAGGACCAGGTCAAAATGCGGCAGCTTCCGGCCCTGGCGGGCAGCGCGGCGGGCAAATCTACGGGATTCGTCGCGCCCGGAAGCATTTGGGGAATGCGGGCGGCCGGTATCCAGGACAACGAAGGCGACCCCTTCTTTTTGCAGCAAGCCGATCTTTTTCCCATCCAGGGGCAACCTTAGCTCGGAGTTGCCGGTAATAACGGTAACCTGGTGCCCCTCCCGGACCAACCGCCGGCCAATCTCAAAAAAACGCCTTCCCGGCGCTGATCCGTTGAGGGCTAAAGCCTGGTGTAATATGAGGATATGCAGTTCTCCCACCCCCCTTGTGCCGGGCCGAAAGATCCCGGCACCCGGCTCAAACCTGCACCATTTTATGGGCCAGGCCGGTAATATCGCCCGCCCCCATCACCAAAATTATATCACCGGGGCGGGCCCATTCCAGGGCCAGCCGGCCCAGTTCGTCCATCTCCCCGCTGTAATGAACTTTTTGTCCCTCCAGCTCGCCGATCCGCCGGGCCAGGGCGGCTGAGCTAATTCCCTCCACCGGTTTCTCGCCTGCAGGGTAGATCCGGTGCAGCAGAATCAGGTCGGCACCGCTGAAAGAGCGGGCAAATTCTTCGAAAAAATATGCCGTCCGGGTATAGCGATGGGGCTGAAAGATACAGCAAACCCGTCCGCCGGAGGCCCGGGCCGCCTTGAGCGTTACCTTTATTTCAGTGGGATGATGGGCATAATCGTCGACGACGGTGACCCCGTCGACCCGGCCGGTGATCTCAAAACGGCGCCTGGTTCCGCGAAAGTTTTGCAAAGCGCCGGCGCACTCTTCCGGGTTGAGCCCCAGTTCTGCAGCCACGGACAGCGCGGCAACAGCGTTGCTCACATTATGGCAGCCGGGCACCTGCAGGGTAACGGTACCGGTTAGCGGATCTTCGCGGTGGAAAAAAGTAAATGCCGACCCCAGGCCCTTTAAAGCAACCCGGCGGGCGCTGTAGACGGCTCCGCTCTCTTCAAGACCGTAGGTCACGACCCGGTGCTCCGCCCGGCCGGCCAGTTTTCGCAAAAAAGGATCGTCAGAGTTGAGCACGGCACAGCCCTCTGCAGGCAGGTTCCCCAAAAATGCAGCGTAAGCTTTTTGCATAAGTCCAAAGTCATTCTGG
>JAAZIE010000070.1 GCA_012510305.1 Bacillota bacterium
GCTGTAGAGCATCGATGAGCGTCGATTTGCCGGCGCCGTTATCCCCGGAAATAAGGACATTCCCATCAAGAGGAATCGTTTCGTTGGTAAAGAAATGCCAGTTGATCAACTTTATCTTCGTTAACAAACGCACCGGTTAGGGACACCACCCGTGTTCATATTTAGTCATCCAGCTCCAGCTCGTCTTCATCCCCGCCGTCACTCTCCTCCGGCCAAGCCGCCTGCTCGCTCAACCATTCAGCCAGAGATTGCAGATCCGCTGTGTTTAACACCAGCAGCAGCGAAGGGTAGAGCAGGTAGAGCGCTTCCGGATCCTTCCAGTGACCTCTCTTCAGATCAAGCAAGGAGAACCTGCTGAAAAGCCTTAAGATCCGCTGCAGATCTTCCCGCGCCGGCAGCCGCTGCCGAATCCCCAGGGCGAAATATTTCTCCTGAATCTCCTGACCCGTCGCAAAGACCTGATCGGTCAGACGCAGCTCCCTCTTTTTGTCATCATAAAGAAGACGCAAAATAAATAAGAAGATCGTCTCCTGAATAGTAAAATTGCGCCGGTTGCGCTCATCCCGATTGTACAGCTGAATCACCGCCAGCTGCCGGTCATGAAAGAGATCCCACCGGGCCAGATCAAGATACTGCTGAAACAGGGTCAGATGCCGTTCAACAAAG
Organism: Bacillota bacterium; assembly: GCA_012510305.1. GTDB lineage: Bacteria > Bacillota > Dethiobacteria > DTU022 > DTU022 > JAAZPQ01. The sequence continues at coordinate 667 of JAAZIE010000070.1, forward strand.
CGGTAGCCGCGGCGATCCTCTTCCCGTTCGAAGACTAGAAATGTCCGCGCCAGAAGACGGTTCACGATCTCACTGAAAAAGGCTTTTTCTTTATCGTTTAGCTGCTCATAAAGCTCTTCAAACCGGCCCATCCTGAGGCTCCTTTCTCTGCAAAAACAGGGCGGGTACGCTGATCGTTCCTTGGCGAAGCGTCACAGTCTGTCCCCGCTCTCCGGAGAGGAGATAGTTCGCCCGGCGCGAACGGCTGTAGAGAATGATATAGATCAGGCGGATCCACTCCTCCCTGGCGTAAAGAGGCAGTTCGCTCAAAGGAAGTTTATCCCTTTCCGCCAGCAGTTCCCCAACGTAGCGGTTAATCTCTTCAACAACGATCTCCTCGCGGACCCGCTTGTGGAAACGCTCCAGCTTGGCCTGTCGAATCTGCCCGGGCACCTCGGGGATGCGCAGCGGCTGGGGAATATGCTCCTGCCGCTGCCGGGGCGGTGTCTTGATGCTCAATTCATCAATAGAGCGCTGCGGAAAAAGGCGGATGAAGCGGCCGACATCCGCAGCTACCGCTTCATGCTCACCGCGGCGCCGGGCTTCTCCGGAGAGATAGCTCAGAGCACGGCGCAGCGACTGCTCGCTCCCCTTGCCGTGCCTCAGCTGAAAACGCAGCTTCTCCACCGCTGCGCGGGCATACTGAACATTGCGCCGGTCAATCTCCTCCAGAATTTCGTCGATGCTGATGAAAGACTCCTCGATATATTCCAACCAGTCGTAAATCTGGTTCTCTGCCGAAAGGCTCTCCGCCGCCTGCTTCTCTTCGACCATCTGGCGGGCCTGTCCGCTGATCGCCCCCCGGTTCGCCTGCCACTGCTTCACCCGGGTAATAATTCCGGTGCGGTACTTGGAGATATGCTCTGATGTTTTGAGCCGATAGTACTGTTCTCCGAGCACTTCACTAAAATACTGATCAAAGATATGGCTCAGGATATCGCGCGGCTCTTTTACCGCAAGCAGCTCCCCGGTATACTTCTTGATGCTGTGGCTAAGGCTTTTCAGCCCATCGATAAGCTCTGCGGTGGCTTCTTGCGCCTGCTGCAGAGCAACATAGGAAAACCCTTCCGCACCGGTCAAATTTTGATAGATGCTCAGGATCCGGCCGCGGTACTCCATCCGGTAGCCCTTACGGATTTTGTCCAGGGTATCGAGCAGAGCGAGGGCATGATCGGGCATCACCACCCGGATGCTGTAGTCGGGGTTCTGCTCCTGATCAACCCATCCGGCCTCATCCAGCTTGCGGAAAAGCTGATTGGCGCGGCCGCGGATAGTGCGGTCAGTTGTCCCCTCCCCGGAGTCATCATCTTCTGCCGGCCACTCCTCAACGTCATTGGTCTCTATATATTCGCAAAACAGATCGATAATCGTCTCTTTGGGCAGCGTATAGATGCTGCGCCGGTAAAGATCGAATACCAGAAAAAGAAGAGCTGCATGCAGCTCTTTGAGCGGCCCGGTAAAAACCGAAAAGAGATTCTCGGGAATATGCTCAAAGAGCTGACAGTTAGAGCTAAGATTAATCATGACGTAATATTCAACACGGCACCGGAATAATCCTCCGCCTCTCGGGGTTCCTTCAAATTCGGCGGCATAATTCTCCCTGTTTCGCACCGCAATCAGAGGAAACCAACACCCTGCTCTACTGCTCAAACCGTTGTTGCGGGCAAGAGGCCCATAACCGGACCGCTATCCTGAACGCAGCTAAAGCTCTGCCGCGAAACGACTCAATTAAAAAGATCCGTCCGGCAGGTTTTTACCCCGGTCTTCGCGAACCTATCCGTGTATTGTAGTGACGGAACTAACACTTTTCCGATTCAACCAGTTCTAGTCAGGAGGTCCCAGCAAATGTTCGAAATTAAAGATAACCTGCGGATTGAACTTGTCCCGGATGACATTTTGACAGGTCAGGGGATTGATCCAGCCAAGGCTTCAGCTAAGTTATACCGGACCGCCGCCGAGGTCCTCGATGAAGCCAACTCATTGCTGAAGCCGGCGGCGCTCTACGGCACCCTGCCGGTTACCGATTTTCAGCACGAGGAGATCACCTTTGCCGGGGGCACCTTTTCAGGGTCTCTGGTCGCACGGGCTTTCGCCGGTGCTTCCAAACTGGCCCTGGCGCTGTGCACTATCGGAACGGAGCTGGAAGAACGGGCGACAGAGGTTATGAGCACGGATATGATCCACGGTATCGCCCTTGACGGCGCCGGTACGGCTGCCGTTGGCAAGCTCTCCCGGTTGCTCAGAGAAGAGATTGTCTATCATGCAGAAAAGACAGGTTTTAAAGCCGGAATGAAGGCCAACCCCGGCCAGGAGGGATGGCCCATCTGGCAGCAGCAGACCTTCTTCAGTCTGGTCCCCGCCGAAAAGATCGGGGTGACGCTGAATAAAAGCTGCTTGATGA
>JAAZIE010000071.1 GCA_012510305.1 Bacillota bacterium
CCTCTATGATATTAAGAGGCCCGGCAAGGACTAAGAAAAAAGCGCGATTGCCGCTCGCTTCATCCCGGTTGAAGATACCCGCCGGTGGGGCCGCTGCGGGCCATTTTTCGGCAGGATTAAAGATTTTGCCTGAAATAAGGTAAAATAGATCTAACAATCGAAAAGGAGCGGGTCCCATGTTGGAGGATTTTGTAACGGCTGCCCTGGGCTTGATCGTTTTGAGCAAAGAGAAAGCGGAAGAGTTCGTTGATTTGCTGGTCGAAAAAGGCGAGATGCGCCGCGAGGATGCCCAGAAGATGGTGGGCCGGATGATCGAAAAGGGTAAAGAGGAAAAAACACGCCTGGAGGGACAGTGGCAGCAGCTCAAGGACAAGATGGAAGATACCCGGCAGCAAAAGTATGTCAGCCGGGAGGAGTTCATGCGCATGGAAAAGAAGATCGACGCGCTTGCTGAACTGATCAAAGATAAGCTGCCATGATCTTCAGGCCGGACCGCCTGGGGCGGCTGCGTTACCTGGGACGCTATCGCGAGATTTCCAGTGTCCTGGTCAAGTACGGCTTTGCCCGGGTTTTGGACCGGCTGCAGCTGTACGGGCTGCGGGAAAGGCTCTTTTCCCTGCTTCAAAAGAGGAGGGCCGGGTCAACTCCCAGCCCGGAGGCCGGCCTGAGGGCGGCTTTGGAAGAGTTGGGCCCGGCTTTCATCAAGCTGGGCCAACTTTTAAGCACGCGTGCCGACCTGCTGCCGCTCTCTTATGTGGAGGAGCTGAGCCGGTTGCAGGACCGGGTTTCCCCATTTTCCACGGCGGAGGCGAAGGAGATTCTTGCCGGAGAGCTGCGCCTGGATCCGGCGGAACTGTTTGCCTTTTTTCAGCCCGAGCCGCTGGCGGCGGCCTCCATCGGCCAGGTCCACCGGGCGGTCCTGCACAGCGGTGAGGAGGTGGCGATCAAGATCAAGCGCCCCGGGGTGGACAGGCTGGTCCGGAAAGACCTGGAGATCTTGGAGGGGGTTGCTGATTTTGTCGATCGCAATACGTACTGGGGAGAGCTGTACCGGTTCAGCCGGGTTGCCGGAGAGCTGAAAGAAATTATTTTGAGCGAGCTGGATTACAACAACGAAGCGCGCAATGCAGAGCGCTTGCGCCGTAACTTTGCCGGTGATCCCCATGTATACCTGCCCCGCGTTTACCGGGACTATACCACCCGGAACGTGCTCACCCTGGAATATCGCGAGGGGATCACCCTCAACCGCTACCTGGAAAAGCCGCTGGCAGACCCTTCGCCGGAAAAGGTGGCTGAGATTTTGTCCGATGCTTTTTTCCAGCAGTTTATTGTGGACGGGTTTTTTCACGGGGATCCCCACCCGGGCAACCTGGCCCTGCTCCCGGAGGGCCGCATTTTTTTCATGGACTTCGGCGCCGCCGGGGCGATCAATGAAAACTCGCGGGGCAAGTTTGCGGCCATGGCGCGGGCTTTTCAAAGTGCCGATACCGCCGGGTTGATCGGCGAGCTGGCCGGTTTTGCGTTCATGCCTCCCGGGATCGATCGCGCGGAGCTGATTCGGGACGTGGAGAAGCTGCAGGAACGCTACCTGGATCTGCCGCTGAAGAGTATCGACGTTGGCGAAGCGGTCCAGGATTTTTTGCAGCTCTCGGCCAAGCATCGCCTCAGATTTCCCCATGAATTTTTACTCCTGGCCCGGGCGCTGGTCATCCTGGAAGGGACGGTGGCCCGCCTGGACCCGCAATTCAACCTGGCCGGGGCGGCGGCCAAGTATGCGCCGGAACTGCAAAAAGGGTACCTGCGGTTTGCCGCGCGGCGTTTGCAAAATACATGGCACCGCTACCAGCGCCTGCTCGAACGATTCCCTGAAGATGCGGCGGAGTTGATGCGTGCTTCCGCTTCCGGGGATCTTAAAGTAAAGCTGGAGCTGACGGAGGTTAACTCGATTATAAACACGGTCAAAGACTCGGGCAACCGCCTGGGCCTGAGCATTATCCTGGCGAGCCTGATCATTGCCCTGTCACGAAATGTGAAATTAAGCTTCTTGACCTGGCTGGAGCGGATCCCGCTGGGTGAGATTATTCTCATCGGCGCGGTTTTGACCGGGCTCTGGTTGATCTGGGTGACCCTGCGTTCGATAAAGCTTAAATAAGCGCTTGGGGGATGGAAAGATTGAAAGATCGAGTTTTTGCCGCCGCCGATGTGGGCGGAACCAAGATACTGCTGCTGCTGGCGGGGCCGCAGCGGGATCTCATTTTGCGCCGCCGGTTGTTCACTCCTCCAAAGGCGACTCCGGATCAGGTCGTGGAGGTAATTGCCGGGGCGCTGACCGGGTTTTTGGAAGAGGCGGGGCTTTCTCCGCAATCCCTCGCCGGGCTGGGGGTTTGCATCGCCGCGCTGCTTGATTTTGAGAGCGGCGTTATCTACGAATCCCCCAACCTGGACTGGCATGAGCCGGTCCCTTTTCGCGAACTGCTGGCGGAGCGCTTTTCCTGTCCGGTCTTTCTGGAAAATGACTGCAATGCCGCTATTCTGGGCGAGGCCAGCTACGGCGCCGCCCGGGGGCACCGTGATGCCGCCTATATCACCATCAGCACCGGCATCGGGGCGGGGCTGTACCTGGATGGCCGGGTCTACCGGGGCAGCGGGGGCTTTGCCGGGGAGATCGGCCACCTGAAGCGCTTCGGCAAGGGCCGGCGCTGCGGTTGCGGCGGTTATGATTGCCTGGAAGCATGGGCTTCGGGTAAGGGGATTGCCCGCAGCGCAGGGATGCTCTGGGGTGAGGGCGATCCCGGAGCAGGGACGCTCGATACCGCTGCTGTTTTTGACCGCGCGGAAGCGGGAGATCCCCTGGCCGGCTCCATCATCGAGCAGGCGGTGGAGGATATCGGCATCAGCCTGGCGAACCTGGCCACGCTGCTCAACCTTTCCTGCATGGTCATCGGCGGGGGGGTCGCCCGGCACAGGCCCGGCCTCGTGGGACAGATCGAAGAGAAAGTGAACTATTTTGCCGTGCCCCCGGCGGTGCGGGTGACCCGGGTCAAAGTGGTCGCCGCAGCACTGGAGCCGGAAGCGGGAGCCTGGGGCATGTATGCAGCGATGCGCAGGTGATCTGAGGATGGAGCTGCCCGAGTTTCTCATTTTTCTGCAGGACTTTTGCGGCGACCTGGTGAGCAAATACGGCGCCTGGGGCGTGGCCGGGGCCATGCTGCTGGAAAGCACCGGGGTTCCCTTTGTCTCCACCGCGGTGCTGCTTACCGCCGGACCCATGATCTTGAGCGGCCGGGCCGGTTTTTGGGTTCTGCTGTCGGCTTCCACCGCAGGCATTATCGCCGGCAGCGCCATCAGCTACCTTATCGGTTACCTGGGCGGCGGTGTGGGCCGGGCCGTAGGCCATTTTTTCAACCGGAATTCCTCCAAAAATACGGGCGCTGCGCCCGCCTCCAGCTCCCGGGTCCAGCAATTTATGGAGAAATATGGCACCTACTCCATCTTTGTGGGGCAGCTCTGGGGAGTTACCCGCACCTTCATCTCCTTTCCCGCCGGGGCGATGCAGATGAACCTGCCGCTCTTCATCCTCTTTACCGCCCTGGGGGGAGCCGCTTTCAGCCTCTGGGTGATCGTTTGGAGCCTTGTTCTAACGAGTACGGCGGGGCTCCTTTTCAGGCTGCTCAGGGTGCTCGGCGGCCTTCCGCCATGGACCTGGCCGCTTCCGGTCCTCGCGGTGGCAGTTTTGATCTACCTGTACCGCCGGGCGGGATGGAAACCATCCCTGGGTTCATTTTTCAAGCAGCACAAAAAATGAGGGGAAAGCGCGGCGCCCCCCTCTTCACTGCGCCCTGTGCATGGGGCTAGATCCTTTTTAAAAAGTGAAAGATTAACAGGTAGTCCAAGAGCGCTATGACGATAAAGGAGACCGTATAGCCGCAGGTAGCCCCGTTGATGCCCCAGTGCGGCAGCGCGGCCAGGCGGTAGATAACGGCCAGGCCGGCCGCGGTGCCCAGGAGATCGGTGGAGGCGGCGTAACCGGGACGGCCCATGCCGTGCAGAACAGCTGCAGTGGCCAGCTGCAGGTAGGCGAAGGGGGCGAGCGGCGCCAGCCTGGCCAGCAGCCCGGCGGCAGCGGTGGTGCCGTAAAAGATCTTCGTGAGCAGGGCCGCCCCCGGATAAAGCAGCGCCGCCGACAGCGTTCCCAGGCCCAATGTACCCCAGAGGGAAACTTTGATCAGCCTTTCCAGGCGCTCCCGCCGGCGCAGGGTTACGGCGGCGGTGATGGCCGGCACCAGGGTGGTGTTCAGGGGGATGATCAGCACCGTGGGCAGAAACAGAAGCGGCAGGGCCATCCCGGCCAGCTCTCCGTAAAGGGCCGCTCCCTCGGCGGCGCTGAAACCGGCGGCCTGGAGACGCCCCGGGATCATCAGCGATTCGATGGTCTGCGTAAAGGCGGTGCCCAGGCGAATAAGCAGGAGCGGCAGCGCCAGGGAAAATAGTTCTTTTACCACTGCGGGTGCAGCTCTCCGGGGGTGCGGGGGCTTCACGGTTTTTTCTGCAGGCAGCTTCATCAAAAACAGCAAAAGAAGGCAGGCCAGCTCGCCGGCAATAATCCCGCCAAAAAGTCCCAGCAGGGCGCTCTCCAGCCCGTACGGAAAAAGAAGGATCGCCAGGGCCAGGCCCACGGCGACCCGGAGGGACTGTTCGGCAACCTGCGAAAGGGCCGTGGGCAGCATCCAGCCGTGCCCCTGGGTATAGCTGCGCAGGATCGAGGAAAGGGCGGCGAAAACAAAGGCCGGGGGCGCCAGCGCCAGGGGGCCGAGGATGCGGGGGTCGGGAGCAAGCCGGCGCCAGCAGGGCCAGAGGAGCCAGAGCAGGGCGGTGAGCACAGCTGCCGCCATGAGGACGAACCGGAGGGCGCTGCGCCGGATCTGCAGGGCGGCGGCGTGATCCCCGGCGGCGCAGCGATGGGCGACCATGCGGGCCACCGCACCGGAAAGGCCCAGGCCTGCTCCCACCGCCAGCAGGGCATAGAGCGGCAGGATCATCTGGTAAAGGCCCAGTCCCTCCGCACCGATGAGGCGGGAGAGGATCATGCGGTTGCCCAGGCCGATTATCCTGGTCAGGATGCTCGCCGCAGCCAGCAGCGCGGTCCCGCGAATCAAAGATGCTTTCTGCGTCCCGGAAGTCATGGCAGTACTATGCCTATGCCCGCCAACCGCTTTCAAGAAGAGAAGCCGGGCTGACAAAATAACCCAAAAGGTGACAGGGGGACGTACCAACTGTCACCTCTTTGCACTTGAGTTGGCCGGCGCGGGTAAAAGAAGGCCTTGCCTTAGCGCGCAAGATCCTTCGGGCTGTGCC
>JAAZIE010000072.1 GCA_012510305.1 Bacillota bacterium
GGCTTTAACTCCAGCAGCCGGCGCAGCCGCTTCATCCGGGCAGCCGGGGTCGTCCCGATCCGGCCCAGGGCCTCGTCGAGCTGGCTGATGGAAACCCCCCGGGTATAGGGAACCTCGACCAGCTTGCCGCCCCATCCCTCCAGGGTCTCGATCACCCGCCTTCGGATATTCTGCTGCAGCCCCGTGCGCCAGTCGTCACCGTGCACCACGTAGTCGGGCTTCAGCTTGAGCAGGTTGGGCCCATAGTCGAGGGTATCCTGGGGAATTACCCGGGCCACCCCCTTGATGTTCTCCACAATAGCGCTGCGCTCGTCAAAGCTTAACAGGGGAAAGCGCTTGTAGCCGGCGATAACCTCGTCGGTCAGAACACCCACCGTCACCTCGCCCAGCCTGCTCGCTTCATTGATCACATTGATATGACCATGGTGAATAATATCGGCGCTCATGGCCAGGTACACCTTGGGCATAACGCCCCCTCCTTGAACCGGATATTTGTCCTTTACCGAAGTTTTTTAAACTGTTTGCTCCGCTTCACATCGGCGCGGTAGCGCGAAACCGCTTCTTCCGGGTTGCCGTCGTACAACACCTGGCCTTCTTTCATCCAGATGGCCCTGGTACAGACCTTTTCGATAAAGCGCATGCTGTGGCTCACCACGATGACCGCCTTGGAGCCGCTGATCATCTCCTGGATGCGCTCGCTGGCTTTCTCATGAAACGCGGCGTCCCCCGCGGAAAGGGTCTCGTCGATAATAAAGATGTCCGGATTGGTGGAAGCGGCGATGCTGAACCCCAGGCGGGAGAGCATCCCGCTGGAATAGTACTTCACCGGGGTGTCGATAAATTTCTCCAGCTCGGCAAAGCCCACGATATCATCGTAGATCTCGTTAAGCTGCCGGCGCGGTATCCCCAGCATGAGGCCGTTTAGATAGATATTATCCCTTCCGGGGAGCTGCCGGTTAAAACCGGCGCCCAGGCTGAGCAGCGCCGTCACCTCGCCCTTCATCCGCACTTTGCCGCGGTCGCCCTTGAGCAGCCCGCAGAGAACACGGCACAGGGTGGTCTTGCCGGCCCCGTTATGGCCGATCACGCCCACCACTTCGCCTTCCCTGACGGTCATATTTACATCCTTCAGCGCCCAGAAGGTTTTATGCTCCAGCTTGAAATTGACCCCCAAGTTTTTTACCTTCACCGCGGTTCGATCTCCCGCAGTAATCTTCGTTCTCTTGAAACGGGCAAACCGCGACTTCCGCCGGGCCGCCTTCCTCTCCTCCACCTTCTCGCGGTACAGAGCGCACACCTCGGCCGGCTCCCCGGAGGCCTGGATCTCGCCTTTCTCGATCCAGATCGCCTTGGTGCAGTTGTTCTCGATATAGCTGATGCTGTGCGAGACGATCACCACCGCCCGGGTCCGGCTGAGGATCTCCTTCGTTTTCGCCGTGGCGCGCTCGTTGAACTCGATATCGCCGGCGCTCAAAGCCTCGTCCAAAACCAGGATCTCCGGCTCGATCATCGCCGCGATGCTGAAACCAAGGCGCGCCCTCATCCCCCGGGAGTAGATCTTGATCGGCTCGTTGATAAAGTCACCGAGCCCGGTAAACTCTACTATCTCGGGGTAGAGCTCGTCGATCTCTGTGCGCGAAAACCCCAGCATCATCCCGTTCAGGTAGACGTTATCTCGCCCGGTCAGCTCCTGCTTGAAACCGGTGCCCAAAGAGAGCAGCGCGGAGACCTCGCCCGCCACCTTGATTTTCCCGCGGTCGGGCCTCAAGATCCCGGTGATCACCCGGCACAGGGTGGTTTTACCGGCGCCGTTAAAGCCGATTACACCGATAATGTCGCCGCTGTAGCCCGTGAGATCAATATCTTTCAGAGCCCAGAACTCTTCCTTTTTCTTGCGGCGAAAAAGGTTGTGCGTCATCGTCTTGAAATCTTCGCGCCTGCTCTCGGAGTCGAACTTGATCCCCACGCCCCGGGCCCTGATCGCCAGCTCCCCGGCCCGGGCAAGCGGCACCTTTTTATTCAGCTTTTCACCGATCTCTGCTTCAGAAACAACCACGTTATTTACCCCCGTTACAGCACCTTGATTATTTTGTGCTCGTTGCGGCTGTAATAATAGAGCATATAGATCACTATCGCCAGCGAAACCAGGGTGATCACCGATAACCTGATCAGATGCGGCCCCTCGTTGTAGAGCAGAATATTGCGGTAGCTGCTCAAGTAAGGCGTCACCGGGTTCAGATCGACGATCCAGCTGAGCCTTGGCGGCAACCTGCCCGAAGCCCAGATCACCGGCGAAGAGTAAAACCAGAGCCGCATAAAATGGGTGATGAAATTATCGATATCCCGGATAAAGACGCAAATATAACCCATAATCAGGCTCAGGGCCATTAAAAAGAGCAGCTGCATCGCTACAATGACCGGCAGCCAGAGCACCTGGATCCCCGGCACGATCTTGAAAGAAGCCAGCACCGCCGCAGCGATGAGCAGCCCGATGGAAAAATTGATCAGCTGGGTAAAACAGACGCTTAACGGAAAGATCGCCTTGGGCAGGTAGACCCGGGTGATAATCCCTGAATGCGAAGTGATCGCCCTCGACGATGAATTCACCACCGAGCGCACCCAGCGCCAGGCGATCAACCCCACCACCAAGAAGGCGCCGTAATTCTCCACATCGCCGCCGCGCCCGAGCACAACCACGACCAAAAAGTAATAGACCAGCACACCCAGCGCCGGATCGAGGATCCACCAGACAAAACCCAAAGCGGTATTGCGGTACTGCGCCTTCAACCCTGAGATAACCAGGTAACCCAACAGATCCCTTCGCTTGAACAGCTCTTTCAGATACTTTCTCACTGTATCGGCGGACCCCTTTTCTGATTTAGTAGCCCGGTTTAACCCGGGAAAGCAAATTCAGAATATTGCAGTGCTGCCGGCGCCGGCACTTCTCACCGGCCCATTAAGCATTATATCATTAAAATTGTACTTTATGAAAACAAGCCCGCCGAAAGGGGAAAACGGGGGCCGAAAAGAGCAGGGCTTGCTCTGCGGGTGAAAAGCGATCGGCCCCCGACGGGGGCCGAAAGGGCGATCGCCGGAGCGGCTTCACCCGGGACTTGCGTCTTAGCGCAAACCTATTCCAAACTTAAGGGCCCCGCATCCCGGGCGCAGATGCACAACCTTTTGGCGGTAATTTCCTTTGCCGCCTGAACGAGGATCCGGTCCAGGGTGTTTTTCTTTCGGGCCATCTCATCGAGGACTTCCTGATGGCTTAACTCTGTGGCGGATATGCCGGCCGCGAAATTGGA
>JAAZIE010000073.1 GCA_012510305.1 Bacillota bacterium
AAAAAAGGTGACAGTAGGTACGTCCCCCTGTCACCTTTTGGGTTTTTCTGTTATCTAGTGGAGGAGGAGGCGGTCGTTGTGCATCTGTTCGCCGCTGGCGTCGTGGAAGAGCTCTACCAGCCGGGGGACGGTGAGGCCTTCTCTTTCATGGTTGTTGAAGTCCAAGATGATCGAGCCTTCATGGAGCATGATCAGCCTGCTGCCCAGGTCGAGGGCCTGCTCCATGTTGTGGGTGATCATCAGCGTGGTGATCTTCTCTTTCTCGAAGAGGGTTCTGGTGAGGTGCAGTACCCGGAGCGCTGTCTTCGGATCGAGCGAAGCGGTATGCTCGTCGAGCAGGGCCAGTTTCGGCCTTACCAGGGTGGCCATGAGCAACGCCAGGGCCTGCCTTTGCCCTCCGGAAAGGAGTTTTGCCGGTGTTGTCAAACGCTCTTCCAGGCCCAGCTCCAGCACGGCCAGCTTTTCCCGGAACAGGGTTCGCTCACCGGCGGTGATGGCCCGGTTCAAGCGCCTTCTCTGGCCGCGGCGCAGGGCCAGGGCCAGGTTTTCCTCCACGGTCAGCGAGGCTGCCGTGCCGATCATGGGATCCTGGAAAATACGGCAGATGGCGCCGGCCCGCCGGTAGTCCGGCAGGTGGGTGATTTTTTTGCCGTCCAAAACAACGGTGCCCTTCTCCGGCAGATGGACGCCGGCAATACAGTTCAGCAGGGTGCTTTTTCCGGCCCCGTTGCCCCCGATTACGGTGACAAATTCGCCTGGTTTAAGCAGAAGATTGATATTTTGCAGCGCAACTTTCTGGTTTATTTCTCCAATGTGGAAGACTTTGTATAGGTTATCTATTTGCAGCATTTAATTGCCGGCCCTTTCTGCCGCTCCGGCCTTCTGTTCCAGCAGGGAAAGATTGGGAACGGGCTTAAATTTTTTGCTGATTACAGGCGAAATCAGGGCGATCGTCACCAGCAAAGCGGTGAAAAGTTTTAAATCGGTATATTCGATGAAGTGGATTCGCAGAACCAGGGCGATGGCCAGGCGATAAATAATGGAACCGGCCACCACGGCGCTAAGGCGTCCGAGGATGGACTTAACCCCCAGGGCCACTTCGCCGATGATTACCGAGGCCAGGCCGATGATGATGGTTCCGATGCCCATGTTGATATCGGCAAATCCCTGGTACTGGGCGATTAGAGCCCCGGAAAGGGCCACCAGGGCATTGGAGACGGCCAGCCCCATGATCTTCATCCGATCCGTGTTTACCCCCAGGCTGCGCAGCATCACCTCGTTATCCCCGGTGCCGCGCAGCGCCTGGCCCAGCTCGGTATGGAGAAAGAGATAGAGCCCGATTACGGATACAACGATTACCGCCAGGGTGATCACCGTCTGGCTGAGGAAGTCGGAGAGGCCGGTGGCCGAAGAAAACAGGTCAAAAACGGTGTTGTGCCTGAGCAGCGGGATGTTGGGGCGGCCCATGATCCGCAAGTTGATCGAGTAAAGACCGATCATGGTCAGGATCCCCGAAAGCAAAGGGGTGATCGAGAAGCGGGTGTGAAGGATCCCGGTGATAAATCCAGCCGCCGCGCCCAGCGGTATCGCCAGCAGGGTGGCCAGGACAGGGTTCATCCCGTTGAAGATGAGGGTGGCGGTGATCGCCGCCCCCAAAGGCAGGCTTCCGTCCACGGTGAGATCGGCGTAGTTGAGGATGCGGAAGGTTAAAAACACCCCCAGGACCAGAAGCCCGTAAAGCAGCCCCAGGATCATGGTGTTTCCTAAAAGTGCCAAACTCATCTACCTTCCGCCTCCTCAACCGGTTAAGTGCCGTGCCTGTTCAAAGGCCCACCGGGCCTTTGAATTTATTCGATAATCTCATAATCCTGCTCCAATAGTGTCCGGGGCAGGGTAACGCTCAGTTTCTCTGCTGCAGCTTTGTTAACAATGATACTGTACTCGGATTGTCCCTCGATCGCCATAGTCGCCGGCTCTGCTTCGCCGCGCAGGATCTTTGCGGCCATTTTCCCGGTTTGGTAACCCAGCTTGCGATAGTCAATACCGATGGTGGCCAGGGCTCCCTTGCTAACACAGCTTCCTTCTCCGGAGATCACCGGGATGGAGTGCTCCTTCGATATCTTGATCACCGAACCGATGGCGTCTACCACCGTATTGTCCGTGGGTATATAGA
>JAAZIE010000074.1 GCA_012510305.1 Bacillota bacterium
GTATGGATCAGCTTCGTGGCATGCCCTTCGTCTATTTTTTTACGCAGGTAATTGATATAAACGTCAACTACGTTGGTTCCGCCCTCGTAATCGTAATTCCAGACATTGTCTTCGATCTTCTGGCGGGAGAGGATTTTATTCTTGTTGCGCAGCAGGTATTCCAGCAGGGCGTACTCCTTCGCCGTGAGGGGGATCTCCTTACCCGACCGCTTCACAATGTGGGTCTCCGCGTTCAGGGTAAGGTCGTCCAGCGAGTAAACGTTCGTCGGGTGACCCGATGCCGTCCGGGTGACGGCGCGGATCCGGGCGATGAGCTCGTCGAAAGAAAAGGGCTTGACCAGATAATCGTTGGCGCCGCTGTCGAGCCCCCTGACCCGGTCGGCGACGGCATCCCGGGCGGTTAAAAAAATAACCGGAGTCATATTCCCCCCGGCCCGCAGGCGCCTCACCGTCTCCAGGCCGTCCATCTCCGGCATCATAATATCCAAAACAGCCACATCAAAGGCGGCCGCTCCCAGATAATCGAGCGCCTCGAGGCCGTTAAAGCAGCTGTCCACGGCGTAACCTTCCGCTTTCAATTTTTTGACCATGACCTCGTTCAAGTCCCGGTCATCTTCAGCAACCAGTACCCTCAATGACGCCCCCTCCCCACGCCCTTATTATAACAAACAACAGGTTAGAGGATGATTAGAAACTGCTGCAGGGGAGCGCGCCGCCTGGCGGCGCAACAGGGGTACCGCCTGATCAGCCTCGCCGTTATGCTGCCCGACGGCAGCGGTCTTGAACAAGATTGGAGGGAATCCCAAAAATAGGTTAGCCTCTCTATTTTTCCGCCAATTACCAGCCGGCAATCATGATGAATCCATCAAGCCAGATATTCCTTTATGTATAGTAAAGAGCAACGCACGGTCACATCATCTATTTCGCACGATAGCACAGGTATATTCGCACAATGAGGTTGCGCTAATTCGTACATCGCTGTATAATATTCCCTGGAGGTGATTCTATTGAAACCGGTTGTCTACAAGGAAGGCGTGGTGATAACCGCCACCGAGCTCAAGCAGGGTTTCGGCAAGTACCTCGATTTTGTGGAGGAGCAAAATGATGTGGTCATCACCAAAAACGGCCGCAAAGTGGCCCGCCTGACGCCCTATGTAACCGATATCGAACAGTATTTCACCATCAGGGACAAGGCGCTGGACTATCAGTACGGCGGGAAGAAGGTTTCCTACGAAGAGTTCATGGAGATCTATGAAAAAAGCACCCTGCGCATGGAATTTATCAACGGCGAAATCCACCTGCTCTCTTCGCCCACTATCGGCCACCAGGAGATCCTGGGCCGATTACACCTGAATTTCAACGAATATTTTCAGGGCAAGAAATGCAGGGTCTTTTTGGCCCCTTTTGACGTCCATTTTCACAAAAAAGATTTCAAAGAGCCCGATGTGATGCAGCCGGACCTGCTGGTTGCCTGCGATCTGGAGGGCAATGTTACCGAAAAGGGGCGTTACATGGGTACGCCCACGCTGGTGGTGGAGATCCTCTCGGAGAGCACCCGGAACAAGGATATGATCGACAAGCTGAACACGTACATGTTGTCGGGCGTCGAGGAGTACTGGATCATTGACCAGAAGCAGAAGAGTATCACCGTCTACAGCTTTGCCGATTGCACCATCGACCGTTACAAATTCTATGAAAAAAATGCGGCAGCCCGCTCCATCGCTTTCGACGGCCTGGCCGTAGATACTGACAGCATATTCAGCGATTTAATCTAGGACGCGCCACCTTATGAAAATCTAAGATTGGCTTCATTGTATATTAAAGTTCGGCCGGTAAGATCAAGCCGAAGAGCCATGCTGCCGGGAAACCCTTCCCTTTTTGGCTAAGCAAGAA
>JAAZIE010000075.1 GCA_012510305.1 Bacillota bacterium
AGAGCAGCAGGCGCTGCTGCAGCTTTTTAAAAGGCTGCGCCGTTTGGATGAATGCGGCGGCGAATTTGCCCTCAAGCCGGCCCTGGAGCTGCTCCGCTCATCGCTGCAGGTTACGGCTTTGCCCCGGGGAAAATTCCAGCAGGAAGGGGTTAATCTTTTGCCGTTAAGCTCGGCCGCCGCCTTAAGGTTTCCGGTCATGTTTTTCCCGGGGCTGGCGGAGAAGATCGCTCCTGCACCGGCAAGACCCGACCCGCTGCTGCCCGAGCTGGAGCGAATTGCTCTTGCCGGAGAGCTGCCGCTGCGCCGTCATAAACTGGATTATGAGGCACTTCTCTTTACCCTGGCAGTGGGTGGGGCGGCGCAGAAAGCGGTTTTGACCTGGCCGCGGGCTTCGGCCGCAGGCAGCCGTGAACAGCTGCCCTCCTATTTTCTTTCACGCTGCGGTGAGGCGCTTTGCGCCTTCCGTTTGGGTCATGATCAGCTCTTCCGGTTGCCCGGCTATCGCTATATCGCGGCGGATTCGGTAAAAAAGAATATCGCCAATCCAATCTCCGCGGTAGAGTACGATCTGAACTGCTGCTCCAGCTTGCCGCGCGCGCAGCTCCTTGAATATTACCGACTGCTTGCGCCGGCTTTGAGCGATCTAATGGCTGCAGATTTATCCAGGCTCCAGCGCCGCTGGACCACTTATGACGGTATCTTTACCCGGAGCGATTCGCAAAAGCTGCTGGCAGCACGCCTGGCCCGTTCCGGGGATCATATTTCGGCGACCGCCCTTGAAGATTACGCCCGCTGTCCCTACAGCTTTCTTTTAAAACGGCTGCTCGGCCTCGCTCCCCTGGAAGAGCCGGAGGCGCTTCTCGGCCTCGCTCCGCTGGAGCGCGGCCGGCTGCTGCACCGGGTTCTGGAGCTCTTTTACAGCCGTGCTGCCGGGCAGGGGCTTCTGCCGGTAGAGCTTTATCCCGAAAAATGCCGCTCCCTGATGAGCCTGGTCTGCCGCGAACAGTTTGACCGGGTGCCTGTGCAGGAGAGGCCGGCCTTTTCTTTCCTCTGGCAGTTGCAGCGGCGTTTGTTCGAAGAGACGCTGCAGGCGTTCCTGGAATGGGAAATTGAAGCCGCCGGCGGGTTTATCCCGACGGGTTTTGAAGTTCCTTTCGGCGCCGGCGGGGCTGCGGGTACGGGAGAGATCCCGGTTGCCCTGGGCTTGAACTCGGGGAAAACACTTTTCTTTCAGGGCCGCATCGACCGCATCGATCGCCGCAAGGGACAGGTCCGGGTAATCGACTACAAAACGGGGCGGAAAAAATTTAAAGACGAGAGCATGGCCGGGGGAGAGGCCTTGCAGCTGCCGGTCTATTTGCTCGCTGCCCTCCGGATTTTTCAGCCGGAGGAGCCGGAGGCCGCGGCGGCGTACGCCTATCATCTATCCCCGCAGGGGGTAAAGACAGTTCTTTTTTCCGGCGATTCATGGCCTGAAAAGGAGCAGCTTCTGCGCGAAGCGGTGGAAATAATCGATGAAGGCATCGCCCGGGGCCGATACTTTCCTTACCCCAACCCGGCCTGCCGTTACTGCAACTATACCGAAATTTGCGGTCCTGATATCGAAAGAATTTACCGCCGCAAGGCTGCGGATCCGATTCTGTCTTCTTTTTTAAAGTTAAAGGAGGCTTTTGTTTAAACATGAAAGCAGGTGCCACCGGTGGGCCGCCGGGTTAGCGCCGGGGAGGGGCTCGTCGACGCCCACGAACGGGAGCTGGCGGAGAGCGATTTAAGCTGCAGTTACTGGGTGGAGGCGGGAGCCGGTACCGGTAAGACCACACTTCTGATCAGGCGGCTGCTCCATATTATTCTCCGCGGAGCGGCCCGGCTCAGCGAAATTGCGGCGATTACGTTTACCGAAAAGGCCGCCGCCGAGCTGAAGGCCCGGCTGCGCGATGAACTGGAGCGCCGGGCGGCCGAGGCGCCGGAAGAAAAATTGGTCCTGATCCGGCAGGCGCTGGAAGAGCTGGAAGCGGCCCTGATAACAACGATTCACTCTTTTGCCGGTTCCCTGCTGCGCGAACGCCCGGTGGAGGCGGCGGTGGATCCCCGTTTTAAAATACTGGACGAGGGTGAGCTGGAGGATCTTTTAGAGCAGACCTGGGAGGAGTGGTTTTTCTCAGAGCTGGCTGCCCGCCCGGAAGTGCTCGTCCGGGCCCTGACCCTCGGGGTGGCCCCGCAGCGCCTCGCCGAACTGGGCAGGCTTCTCTACCGCCAGCGGGACCTGGTTCGGGAAGGGGCCACCCCCCGGCCCCCGGCCCTGCTGCCGGCCTTCAGCGAAGAGCTGGCCGCGCGGCTGCCTGAGCTGAAAACGCTCCTGGGCTCCTGCCGGCGGGCCGAGGACAGGGGTTA
>JAAZIE010000076.1 GCA_012510305.1 Bacillota bacterium
CAGGATGACAGAAAAAGCAAGCCCTCAGCAGCATTAAAGAGGCCTGGGCCTCACACAGCGTCACCCTGAGCGCAGCGAAGGGTCTCGGCCGGCCCGGCCTCGCCCGGAAAGAACGACCGGCGTTTTTGACGTGGGCTCCACCTTAACGCTCGAGATCCTTCGGGCTACGCCCTCAGGATGACAGAAAAAGTAAGCCCTCAGCAGCATTAAAGAGGCCTGGGCCTCACACAGCGTCACCCTGGGCCTCCCACAACGTCACCCTATCTCAGCGCAGCGAAGGGTCTCGGCCGGCCCGGCCTCGCCCGGAAAGAACGACCGGTGTTTTTGACGTGGGCTCTACCTTGACGCGTGAGATCCTTCGGGCTACGCCCTCAGGATGACAAAAAAAGTAAGCCCTCAGGATTACATTAAAAGACCGCGCCTGCTCCCCCGCCCGACTGCAAAGAGCACCGGTCCGGCCACCTATTCGTCAACGCTTTCGTTTTCCCCGTCCGTACCGGCGCCCTCTCCCGGCTCTTCTTCAGGGTCAATTTCAAGATCATCGATGAATCCCTCTTCGTCCCACTCTTCAAAGTCGGTGTTATCGATTTCATCAACATCTTCAGCCGGCGCGCAGCCGGCGGCAAAAACCAGGGCCATCGCCAAAGCGATCAGCAAAGAAAGTCCCCACCTGAGCATCTTGATCACCAGTTGCCCCCCCCTCTCTTTTGCAGGTATAACCTGTCACCAATTTAAGGCCGGCGGCCAAGCCGCCCGGCAGTCTCCGGTTCACCCGGGCTGGTTATATCTATGATTGCTTGATCGAAAGTATGTCCAGCTTTGAAAGTGAGAAAGAGGCAAAAGAGAGGAAAACAGCCCGCCCGCCGGTGTGCCGGCCCGGGGGCTAACCCTGATGTGGCAGCAGGCCGCGCCTTGCCGCCCGCGCTTCGCTGACCGTGTAAAACGAGCCCGTCACCAAAACGGCATCCTCCGGACCGGCCAGGGCCAGCGCTTTATCCACGGCGCGGCTGACCCGTTCTTCGATGACGATCTTCCCCTGAAAACGTTTTTTCAGCCCGGCGGCAACCTCAGCCGGGGCGGCGGAACGGGGCAGATCAGGCCTGGTCAGGACAACCGTATCCGAGAGCGGAAGAATATGATCGAGCATGAGGGGATCTTTGTCCGCCATCACGCCCACAACCAGGATGAGGCGGCGGTAGCTAAAATGCTCGGGGAGTGCGGCGGCCAGCGCCCGCATCGCCGCCGGGTTATGGGCCCCGTCAAGGAGAAGGAGCGGCTTTTCGCCAATCGGTTCCAACCGGGCGGGCCAGGCGGTTTGGGCCAGGCCCCGGCGCAGATCTTCTTCGGGAAAGGTGAAACCCTGGTCTGCAAGCAGCTCCAGGGAGGCGAGAGCCAGCGTGGAGTTGGCCACCTGGTGAAGCCCGCGCAGCGGGATAAAAAGATCCCGGTACGAGCGGGTGAAACCGCGGTAATTGATCAGCTGCCCCCCGGCGACAATCTTTTTACGGCTCCCGGCAGCACTTTTCACTCCCCCGGGAGCGCTTTCACCGGAGGGGAGGGCATAAGACAGGGGGGCCTCGCGCTCCCGGCAGGTTTGCTCAATGACCCGGCGTGCTTCCGGTTCCGCCGCGCCGGTAAGCACGGGGACGCCGGCCTTGATGATCCCGGCCTTTTCACCGGCGACAGCCGCGACAGTTCCACCGAGCACCCCGGTATGATCGAGGCTGATGTTGGTGATCACGCTGAGCAGCGGTGTAACCACGTTGGTGGCGTCAAAACGGCCGCCCAGGCCCACCTCCAGAACCACCAGGTGGGGCTTTTCCACGGCGAAGTAAGTCAACGCCAGCGCGGTGACCACTTCAAATTCGGTCATGGGGCCGAGCCGGTCATCCGCGCTGATCTTTTCCACCAGCGGGCGCACCCGCCCGGCCAGATCGACCAGCCTGTCGTTATCGATATCGCGTCCGTTGATACTCATGCGGTTGTTGAAGGCGAGGATATAGGGCGAGGTGTACAGGGCGGTGCGGTAGCCCGATTCCTGCAGCACCGCGGCAACCATTGAGGCCACGGAGCCTTTTCCGTTGGTCCCGCCGATGTGAATATAGCGAAGCTCCCTGTGGGGATTGCCCAGAAGGGAGAGCAGCGCCTCGATCCGCTGCAAGCCCTGCTTCATGCCAAAACGGCCCACGCTGTGAATCCATTCCAGGGTACGGCGGTAGGCCGCCTCTGTTTGATGCGACATCGACTACTGCAACTCCTGAATTCTTTCCTCTAATTTGTTTTTCCTGGCGCTGCGCTCCTCGAAGCGCGCCTTCTCTTTAGCCACGATCTCCGGGGGCGCCTTTTTTACGAACTTGGGGTTTTGCAGCTTTCCCACGGTGCGCCGCAGCTCTGTTTCCACCTGCTGCAGCTCTTTTTGCAGGCGCTCCACTTCGGCCCCCAGGTCGATTACCCCGGCCAGGGGCAGATAAACATCGAGCTCTTCGCTGACGATCTCGGCCAGCGCCTGCCGCGGCTTCACCGAAGCGGGATCAATGGTCAGCGGTTCGGCAAAAGCCATCCGGGCGAGCTGGTGGCGCTCCTGCTCCAGCACCGCCGCCGCTTCAGGCGAGGGCCTCAGGACGACCGGCGCCGCCTGCCCCGGGGGCAGCTGCACCTGGCTGCGCAGGTTGCGCACCGCGCGGATCGCTTCCTGCACCAGGGAGACAGCGGCCGCCTCGGCGGGGAAATCCAGCGCGGGATGCCTTTGCGGCCAGGGGGCCGTGATCAGGGCCGAACGGCGCAGCGGCAGGTAATGCCAGATCTCTTCGGAAATAAAGGGCATGAAGGGATGGAGCAGGCGCAGCACCCCCTCCAGAACATAGACCAGGATACCGCGGGTCCGGCGCCGCGACCGGCGCGAAGCAGCGCTGCTGCCGCCGCTATAAAGATAGTGCTTGCTCAGCTCCACGTACCAGTCGCAAAAGTCGTTCCAGAGAAACTCGTAAACCAGGCGCGCCGCCTCGCCGAGCTCGTACTCTTCAAGGCTTTCCGTGACCCGCCCCACCGCCTCGTTGTAGCGGTGCAGGATCCAGCGATCCTCCACGCTCAGATCAGGCTGCGGGGAGCCGGGCTGAAAAGCAATAAAGTCGGGTTCGCCGCCGGGCTCGCCGGAAAGATTGATCAGCACGAAGCGGGAGGCGTTCCAGATCTTGTTGGCAAAATTGCGCGCCGCCTCTACGCTCTCCTGGCGAAAACGCTGATCATTGCCGGGAGCCTGCCCGGTTACCAGGGAAAAGCGAAGCGTATCGGCACCGTAAGCGGCGATCACTTCCAAGGGGTCGATCCCGTTGCCCAGAGACTTGCTCATCTTGCGCCCCAGGGCATCGCGCACGAGGCCGTGGATATAGACCACCTTGAAGGGAACCTCCTTCATGAAGTGGAGCGACATGAAGATCATCCGCGCCACCCAGAAGAAGATGATATCGTAAGCGGTTACCAGAACGCTGGTGGGAAAGTAGCGGGAGAGGTCGGCGGTCTTTTCCGGCCAGCCCAGGGTGGAAAAGGGCCACAGCGCCGAGCTGAACCAGGTATCCAGAACATCGGGATCCTGCTCCAGGGTTTCCGCACCGCAGGCCGGACAGGCGGCGGGCTCTTCGTAATCGACGATGATTTCGCCGCAGGAGCAGTACCAGGCGGGGATGCGGTGCCCCCACCACAGCTGGCGCGAGATGCACCAATCCCGGATATTTTCCAGCCAGTTCTCGTAAACATGGGTAAAGCGCGCCGGAACGAATATCGTCTCCCGCTCGCGCACCGCCTCCAGGGCCGGCCCGGCCAGCGGCTTCATCTTCACAAACCACTGCTTCGAAATGAGCGGCTCCACGACGGTGCGGCAGCGGTGGCAGTGGCCCACCGCATGGCGGTACTCTTCAATTTTATCGACCAGGCCCTGCGCCTGCAGATCGGCGACCACTTTTTCCCGGCAGGCTTCCCGGTCCAGGCCGGCATAGGGTCCGGCGGCAGCGGTCATCTTGCCGTCTTCGCCGACAACAGTGATTATCTCCAGGTTATGGCGCCGCCCCATCTCCAGGTCGTTGGGGTCATGGGCCGGCGTAACCTTGACCGCACCGCTGCCGAATGAGGGGTCCACGTAACTGTCGGCAACAACGGGTATTTTCCGGTGAAGCAGGGGCAGGATCACCTCGCGGCCCACCAGGTCCCGGTAGCGCTCGTCTTCGGGATGAACGGCAACTCCGCTGTCGCCGAGCATCGTTTCCGGCCGCGTCGTCGCCACCACAATATAACCTTCGCCGCCCGAGAGCGGGTAGCGAATATGAG
>JAAZIE010000077.1 GCA_012510305.1 Bacillota bacterium
CCTTGATTTAATCAGGTTTGGGGAGTTGTCCCAAAACTAGGCTGTCGACATAAACCCTTAACAAAATCACCTTTCTGCAGGGGCGGGTCCGGTTTGATCGGATTATCTGCGGGGATTTCTTTAAAACAAGGAGATCTATTTCATGTACAGGTTATGCCAGAGCAAGAAAACGGCGACGGCCCAGATCCTGCGCGCATAGTCAGACTGGCCCCGGCAGTGCCTTTCCAGCATCTGTCGTAAAAAGACAGGATTAAAGTAAAGCTGTGCTGCTTTGCATTGCCAGAGTTCATCTAAACTTTCCCGGTAGTGCTCCCTGATCCAGGCGGCCAGGGGCACGGGAAAACCGAGCTTGGGGCGGCGGGATACCTCTGCGGGGAGGTGGCGGGCTGCCGCTTTTCTCAAGATATACTTGGTCATCCCCCCGGCCATTTTAAAAGAAGGCGGGATGGTGGCGGCGTGCTCCACCAGAAGATGATCAAGGTAGGGCAGGCGCACCTCCAGTGAATGGGCGCCCGTCATGCGGTCAGCCTTGGCCAGGATGTCGCCGGGCAGCCAGGTGTGAAAGTCGAGGTGCTGCATTCTCGCTGCGGCGTCGGTGCCGGCGCTTTTTTGGTAGTACGGTGCCGTGATCTCCCAGGGCGGTTGCCAGCCGCCGGGGTAAGTTTCAGGGTTTAGCAGTTTCTTTTTCTCAGCCTCGGAAAAAATCAGGGCGTTGCCGTAGTAGCGTTTTTCCAGGGATGTTGTCGCCCGGCGGAGATAGCTTTGCCCCTTTAACCCCTCCGGCATTTTATTGGCAAGCCGGAGTAGAGCGCTTTTGAAAGGACGGGGCAGGTGCTGCAGCGGGGCGACCGCGGCCGGTTCCCGGTAGATCTCGTAGCCGCCAAATATCTCGTCGGCTCCTTCGCCCGAGAACACCGCCGGCACCTTTTCCGCCGCCAGGGAAGCGGCAAAATAGAGGGCGATGGCCGCCGGATCGGCCACCGGCTCATCCTGATACCGGAGAGCGCGGGGCAGTTCGCGCCAGTATTCGTGAGGGCCGATTCTGGTTTCGCCGTGCGCTGATCCCAAATAGCGCGCCGTTTTTTTTGCCGGGGTGAGCTCATCGTATTTGCCGCCTTCGCAATCCACCGAAAAGCTGTGCAGAGGACCGCGCCGGCGGAGCAGGGCGGCCACCAGGCCGGAATCGACGCCGCTGCTTAAAAAAGCGCCCGCCTCCCCCACCTCCCCGCTGTGCAGGCGCACCGACTCTTTAAGCAGCTGTTCTGTTTTGTCGATGAAGTAGCTCAGGGGCTTTCGCCGGGGGCGAAACCGGATCTCCCAGTAGCGGCGGACCCTGCTCTCCCGGCCGTTCCAGGTGAGGTGATGGGCCGGAGGAAGGTGAAAGATCCCCTGAAAGGCGCTTTCCGGGCCGGGAAAATACTGAAAGGTGAGGTAGTGCGGCAGGGCTGCGGAGTTGACCGCGGCGGTGACTTCAGGGTATTTTAACAGCGCCTTGGCCTCGGAGGCAAAGACGAGAGCTCCGCTGCCGGTCCGGGTGTAATAAAGCGGTTTGATCCCGAAGCGATCCCGGGCCAGGAATAGTATTTTTTCTTTGCTGTCCCAGAGGGCAAAAGCGAAGGGGCCGCGCAGCTTTTCGAGGCACCGGCGGCCCCTCTCCTCGTACAGGTGCAGGATCACCTCGAAGTCTTTACCTGTTCTAAAAAGATGGCCCCTGTTTTGCAGCTCCCAGCGC
>JAAZIE010000078.1 GCA_012510305.1 Bacillota bacterium
CTCCTGGACAATGCCTTCTCCCCAGTAATCGGGGATCAGGATAGAGCCGTAGTATTCCGGGTCTTCCGGGGCGGGGTGCTCCGCTGCCGTCTGCTCCTTCAGCCCCCCCTCCTCGTTCGCCGGCCCCGCCGGTTTTTCCGGGGAGCAGCCGGCGAAAAGCAGCGCCAGCAGAGCCGGCAGCAGGATAGCAATAACTCTTCTATTAGATCTGTTCAACCGACAGCCTCCTCTCCCATTCTTCAAAAGGTCCTGCTCAAACTCATTATACCGGAACCGGCCGAATTGTCACCGTTTTCACATGCAATTTTCTTTTAAAATACCTCCAATTCAAAAGCATCAAAGTAAGAGGCGCACTCTTCTATCTCACCCGGGGTCATCAGGCGATCGCAGCGGTACGAGCTTTCCAGGCCCAGGCTCTCCACCTTGGGCAGCCAAAGAGGGTTGTAGGGCAGCAGGGCGGCTCTTTTCAGGCCCAGCCCTTTAAAAAAACGGGCGATCCCGGCCAGGTTTTCCGCGGCGGTGGTGATCCCCGGTACCAGCGGCACCCGGGGCAAAACCGGGACCTTGCCGCGGCGGATAAGCGCCGTAAAATTATCGAGGATGCGGCGGTTGTCCCGGCCGATATGACGGCGGTGGGCGGCGGGATCGATAAGCTTGATATCGAAATATACGAGATCGAGGTAAGGCTGGATATATTTTTCAAAGGCTGGCCGGTGATAGTGGCCGCAGCTCTCTAAGTTCACATGAATACCCTTAAATTTAAGCGCCGGCAGAAAAGAAGCCTGGTAGCGCGGGTAGAGCGTGGGCTCGCCGCCGGAGAGGGTCACCCCGCCGCCCGAGTTCTTGTAAAAGGGCAGGTCCTCCGAAACGATCTCTGCCAGCGCGGCGGGGGAATAGTAGCGCCCCACCAGGCGGATGGCGCCTGCGGGGCAGTGAGCGGTACAGCTGCCGCCGCGCCGGCAGCGGCTGCGGTCCACCGGATAGGGGCGTCGCTCAAGGTCGATCGCCCCCTCGGGGCAGGCCGCTGCACAGGCGCCGCAGAGAAGGCAGTCCCCCGGCGCGTAGGCGATCTCGGGATAAGTCCTGATCCCCTCGGGGTTCTGGCACCAGGTACAGGCCAGGGGACAACCCTTGAAGAAAATAGTGGTGCGAATGCCGGGGCCGTCATCGAGAGCGTTGCGCTTGATCTCCACGATGAGCGGGCGCCGTTTTTCCGGTGCGGCCATCGGCGGTTTCTCCCCTTTCACGGTTACCCGGTAACCGGCGTCAGTTTCCCGCCGCCAGGTTGAACTCGGTGCGCTCGATCAGCTCCTGCTGCATATCCCGGTTCAGCTCGACAAAGTAGGCGTTGTAGCCGGAGATGCGCACCAGCAGCCAGCGGTAATCTTCGGGGCGATCCACCGCCTCCTTGAGCATCTCCGTGGTGACGATATTGAACTGCATCTGCATCCCGCCCAGCTCGAAGTAGCTTTTGGCATAGGCGGTGACCCGCTCGACAAAAGCGGTGTGGCTGTCCTGCGCCCCCGGAGCCACCTTCACGTTGAAAGCAATATTGTTCGGCATCTTCAGCGGATCAAGGCCGGCGATGGTATGAATATTGGAAAGCAGCCGGTCGGTGACGCCCGGCGAAGGGGTGATCCCCGGGGTGAACGGTTTCCCCTTCAGCCGGCCGCTGGGCAGGGCCCCCGAGAGAGTGCCGAAGGCAACGTGGTTGGACATGCTCCAGAAGCCGCTGGTGTAAAGCCCGCCCCGGTAATTGCGGTGAGCCTGGTAGCAGTCGTAGATAAAATCGATGAGCTCCTGCGCCAGCTCCCGCGGTCCGGCGGCGTCGCCGCCAAACTTGGGCACCTTCTTGCTGATCCGCGCGTGCAGGGCCTCAAAACCGCTGAAGTCCGCCTCCAGCGCCTGCAGGAGCGTCTTCCAGTCCACCGCTTTCTCCCGGTAAATGAGCTCATCGATCGCCGTAAGGCTGTCGATAACGTCGGTGATGGAGACGAGCGCCGCACCTGAAGTATTGTAGCGGGCGCCGCCGTCGATAACATCGCGCCCCTTCTCCATGGGCCCGTCAAAGAAAGATGAGAGCAGCGGCGTTGGATGAAGCTCCTGGTGCGAGGCGCCCAGGTAATCGTTGTAGGCGATGGACTGATCGATCAGGTAGCCCAGCTGCTCCTTGTACGCCGCTTTGAAATCGTCAAAAGTGGGGAAACTCCCTCCGGCGGCGGGATCGCCGGTGTGCGGCCCCACCTGCTCCGCCACCAGCGGGTGGACCCCGTCATGCAGGGCCATCTCCAGCGCCGCCACCGTATTCAGGAGCATGCAGTTGGTATGGCCCATGTGGCGGCCCACGCTGGTGGGCTCGACGCAGCCGGTGGAGCCCCAGTCGCGGGCGTCCTCCAGGGCGAAGCCCTGTTCCACCAGGGCGGGGATAACCGCTGCGTCGTTGTGCAGCGAGGGGGTCGCCGCGGTGACCGTGTTCACCTCGATGAGGCGCTTTAAGTACTCCTCTGAATTCACCCCGGGATAAAAGCGCGCGTTCACGTTGGGCTCACGCAGCGCCAGCATCTCGGTGACTTTAAGAAAAATGTAGGTCATATCGCAGACGGCGCTGCCGCCGCCGCGGTCCACCCCGCCCAGGGTCAGCGCCTGGTCGGAGGAGCTGCCGCCGAAGAGGCGGTTGCCGAGATCGGGGACGTTGGGCAGGTGATCTGAACACTTCAGGTAAAAGCAGCCGACCAGCTCGACGGCCCGGCGGATGAGCGCTTCTTTCTCTGCAGCGCTTTTTGCCCCGGCGGCGTCGCGCAAAAAGTAAGGCTGCAGCACCTGGTCCAGCCTACCCAGGGAAAGGCCGGCATTCATATTCTCCATGTGCAGGGCCAGCCAGCAGAGCCAGATCGCGTTGACCGCCTCGTGAAGCGTGCGGGCCGGGTATGCCGGGACCCTTTCGCAGACTGCAGCCATCTCTTCCAGCTCCCGGCGGCGCCGCTGCGACCCGGCGTCATCGCCCAGGGCGTCGGCCAGCTCGCGCGCCCGCCGGGCGAGGTTGGCCGCATAAGCGAGCACGCCCTCCTGGGCAGCCTGCAGCGCCCGGTAAAAGGAGCGCTCTTCTTCTCCCGCTGCCGCCGCCTCTTTTCTTTTGGCCTCGGCGATAATATCCAGCAGCCCCCGCTGGAGAATCATGGCGAAATCGGGGATGGTATGCGAGACCGCATGCGCTTTCCAGCAAAAATAGAGCACCCAGCGCCCCTCGAGCTGCTGGCAGCGCGGGTTGCCGTATTTGTGGCGGGTGTGCTCCATGACGTTGCGGTCGGTCCAGAAGGGGAAAACTTCAAAATTGAGGATATCGATATCTGCTGCAGAGATGCGGTAAGGGTTCATCTCGCGTTCGTCCACCGTGAGCAGCTCCGGCCAGAGCGCCAGGGCGCCGAATTCGGGGAAAAGAAGCACTCCCACATCTTTGCTGGTGGTGGTCCCGGCCAGAAGGTCATCGTCTTTGATCATGGGCCGGCGGCGGCTCAGGATATACTTGAGCGCTTCAGCCTGGCGCAGCCCCGGGTGGCGCTTTTTCCCGGCGCGGTCTTCCTCGAAGCCCTCTTTCAAAAAATACTTCGTGAGCAGGTGCGGCCTTTCGGTGCAAACCTCTGCCGGGGTGGTGAAAAGTTTTTCACGGGCCGCCTGCAGCCGGGGGAATTGCTCCAGCCGGTAGCCGCCCAGGTAAGGCTCGCCCAGAACTTCCACTTGGTCGTGCGGGGTCGATTGCAAGACCGCCCGGTGCACCAGCGGGTGGGCGTCGCGGGCTGAGGGAGAGTAGTCCATCACCCCCACGGTGCTCTCGCTCTCCTTCAACCGGAGCAGCTTTTTCCTTTTTTTCTGCCCGCCGGCCAGCTCCTTGGAGAGGTGGCCGAATTTGGCCAGGTACATGAGGTTGCCTTCCATGAACAGATCATTTTCCAGCATCATCTTGAGAGCATCTGCCGGATTGCTCAGTGAAAAGATGCTTTGCAGACCGGCCCCGGTCTTGAAATTAAAGGTCAGGTCGGCCCCATCGATGCGTCCCCGCCCCGCTTTCATCCGGCCCTCTTCGAAGATGGCATAAGCTTCGGCTGACCCGTCCAGGGTGCGAAACTGGATGCGGGCGTTGAACCGGTAGCCCTTCTCCTCATCGATAATATTACGGCGAAAAGAGGGGCTGAGACGAAACATGAGCGACATCAGCTTCAATACAAAACTGGCCTGCAGGCCCGCCTTAAGGTTGCTGAATCTCCCCGATTGCTTTCCTGGTGGTATCATCCCGGATCCTCCTCTTCGTTTTTGTGGGAAACACCCGTCCCGCAGCTTTTTTATTCCCCTCACATTAAATGTATTACTTGCACCCTCAATTTTCACCAAGCCGGGCGCCTCTAAGAGTTTCATACCGCAGCAGATGCAAAACCCGGGGGCTTTCCCTCTCTTCCCGCTACCCGGGCTTTCAACCCGCTGAAGGCTTTATTCTCGATAGGCACCCCCTTTCCCTACTAAAATCTTACTCCGCCGCCGGACTGTGGAAATGCAAAGCCGGCTGAGTCAAGGGGACGGTGACTTTGACTCACAGGGCAGCCGGAAGGAACCTGCGGTACAAGGGCGAATATTTAAGCAAGGATAAATTTAAGCTATTTACCTGAAAGGGGGAACTGCCCGTGAACAAATTGGCTCCCTTTACCCTGTCCAGGCAGACGCTCTACTCCGTGGGTGCGCTTTCATTTAACTTGGCCGAGCGCATGATTCTTCTGTATATACCGATCTTCTACTTACCCTCAAAGGAGCTGGGGGTACCCGATCTTTTTCCCGGCGGGACGTTTTGGGGATTTTTGACGATCATGGGGCTGATCATGGTTGTGGGGCGTGTTTTTGATGCCGTGGCCGACCCCGTCGTCGCCTCTTTGAGCGACCGCAGCCGCTCCCCGCTGGGGCGGCGAAAGATATTTAAGCTGCTCAGCGCTTTTCCCGTAGCTCTCTTTGCCGCACTGATCTTTTTTCCTCCTTTCCCCCATACCGAAAGCATCATCAACGGCCTCTGGTGCGGGGTCATGCTCTCGCTTTTTTATATCGCCTTTACTGCTTACGCCAACCCCTTTTTGGCCCTGGTCTCCGAGCTGGGACAGGATGAACCGATGCGGATCAATATAAACACCTTTATCGCTATTTTCGGCCTGGTGGGGGTGGCCCTGGTCACCGTGGCCTTCCCCCCCATTGTGGAGTATTTTCAGGGGAGGGAGATCGCCTTTCACACCTCTTACGGCTGGGCCGCCGTCATTTTTGCCGCTGTCGCCTGCCTGGCCGGCTATATCTCCTGCCTGGCCTATGATGAAAAAAAGCATACCCTGCCCAGCGCCCCCGTGGAAACGGGGATTATCGAGTCGCTGAAAAGAACTTTCGGGGTGAAGCACTTTGTCACCTTTTTGACAGGCGAGCTCTTTCTCATGTTCTGCGTAAACCTGATCACCTACAGCATGATGTACTATGCCATCGTCATCTTCCAAAGGGAGCAGGGCTTTATGACCTACATCGCCGGGGCCGCCCTGGTGGGCTCCATGGTCAGCTTTCCCCTGGTCAACCACCTGGGCAAGACGGTGGGCAAGAAAAAAGTGATTCTCTTTTCGGTGGCGCTCCTTTCACTGGCCACCCTGGTCCTCTTTGTCCTCAGCTTCCAAATGAACGAGCTGCTCACCTATATCAGCCTGGGCATCTTCTTCATCTGTGGTTTCCCGCTGGCGGCGCTCTCCGCCCTGGTCTATTCCACCACCTCGGATATCGCCCGGGAAGATGCCTTCCGCACGGGAGTGCGGAGAGAGGCGATGTTCTACGGGGCCCGGGCGGTTCCCCTGAAGATCGTGATCGCTCTTTCCGGCCTCGCCTTCGGCTTCCTCATCTCCAAGTTCGGCAAGGATGCGGCCGAACCCCTGGGTGTTCAGCTCACTCTCCTGGTGGTCTCCGTGGTCTCGCTGATCGGCTTTTATTTCTTCTCGCGCTATCCGGAGGAAAAGGTGCTGGCGAGCCTGAAGGAACATGAACAGAGAGCTGCAGCCGGCGCCGGGGAAAAACCGGTGAGCTGAAATGAGCAATCGGGGCAATCATATAACCGCTTTTGAAACGGAGCAGTTCCTGATTTTGGGGCACCGCGGCTCGCCCCGGGAGGCCCCGGAGAATACCCTGCCTTCTTTCTTGAAGGCCAGGGAGGAGGGCGCCGGCGGCATTGAGCTGGACGTTCACCTGGCGCGAGACGGGGCCATCGCTGTCTTTCACAATTACACGCTCTCCAAAACTACCGGCGGCAGGGGACTACTCGCCGGGCGGACCCTTGAGGAGCTCAAGCAGCTCGATGCCGGCTCCTCCTTTTCCAGCGAGTTCGCCGGCACTCCCATCCCCACCCTTCAAGAAGTAATCGAGGCGCTGGATGAGGATACCTTCATCATGATCGAGATAAAGAGCTACCTGGGTAAAGCAAACGGGCAAATCGCCGGAGCGGTTGCCGGCGTGGTGGCGGAGTATGACCTCTACGAACGGGTGGTGGCCTCATCGTTTAATCCCTTTATCCTGAAAAAGGTCAAGGAAGCCGACCGGCGCATCCCTGTCGGTTTCCTTCATCACTTACCCTGCCCGGGATTTCCCGGCGGAAAAAGTGCACCGCCCGGCGGTCCCGAGGTGCTGCACCCCTTTTATAAAGTTGTGGGCAAAAGTTATATGGAACAGGCCCGGCGGCGCGGTTGCCGGGTGATCCCCTGGACGGTTAACGAAGTTGCAGAGATGCACCGGATGATCGCCCTGGGTGTGGAGGGCCTGATCAGCGATCGCCCCGGTGTGATCAAAGATGCACTGAGAAGCGCAGCCGGAGAAGAAAAGGGGGGAGAACATGCCCGGTGACAGCCAACTGTTTTTGTTCGATCTGGACGGAACGATCTACCTGGGAAACGAGCTCATCGACGGCGCCCGCGAACTTTTAAGTTTGCTGAAAGAGCAGGGGAAAAGCTACTGTTTTCTGACGAACAATTCCTCCAAAAGCCCCGGGGCTTACCTGGACAAGCTGTGCGGTTTCGGAATAACCGTTAATCCGGAAAACCTGGTTACCTCCACCGACGTGCTCATCTACTACCTGAACCGGGCCATGCCGCGTGCTTCGCTTTACCCGGTGGGAACGAAGGCGCTGGAAGAGGAGCTGCGCAAAGCAGGCTTCAAACTGGTGCATGAATACCGCGACGACCCTTTGGTTGACTCCGTGGTGGTCGGTTTTGACACCACGCTGCATTATCAAAAACTCTTTGAGGCCACCCGCTATATCCGCAAGGGGGTCCCCTATATCGCCACCCACCCGGACCTGAACTGCCCCCTGGAGAAGGGTGTCCAGATGCCCGACTGCGGGGCGATCATCGCCTTCATCGAAGCGAGCACGGGGATCGCCCCCGCCGAGATAGCGGGCAAGCCCAACCCCCTGGTGATAGACTATCTTGTTGAAACCAGGGGGCTGAAAAGAAACAGGGCGGCCATCGTGGGAGATAGGCTCTACACGGACATTCAGCTGGGCAAAAACGGCAAGATCCGCTCCATCCTGGTTCTCTCCGGCGAAACGATCAAAGAGGATCTGCACGGCGCTGCGATCAAGCCCGATTATATTTTCGCCAGCGTCAAAGAGCTTTACCGGGCGCTAAAATAACCCTGCTAACGGAGGGATGTGGAGGAGGTTCGGCTAGGACGCTCCGGGCTTCTTCTCTGTCGCCCCATGCTCCTTCGCGGTCACTCTGAGCGCAACGAAAAGTCTCCGCCGGCCCTTGCCGCGGGCAGAACGACCGCCCGCCGTTTTCAACGAAGCCCCCGCCTTACCGCGTGAGATCCTTCGGGCTGCGCCCTCAGGATGATAGTGCAAAAGCGCTCAGGATGACATTAAATGTCACCCGTGAGGGGCGGACAGCAGCTGCTGCCAGCGAGTCTCGCTCAGGGGCTGGTCAAAGCTGCGC
>JAAZIE010000079.1 GCA_012510305.1 Bacillota bacterium
GGCTTGATCACCACTCCTTCTTCGATGGTGCTGTTGTCTCCGATAACCGCCTCCTCGTAAAGAGCGGCCCGGTTTCCCAACCGGGAGGCGCTGCCGAGAACTCCCCCCCGCAGGGCGGCATCCCGGCCGATAGAGGCTCCCTCCCAGGTCAGCCCCCGCTTTACCGAGGCTCTTTCCGCCACCCGGGTGTGCGAACCCAAAACCGTACCGCTGCCGAGCCGGACACCGGCTTCGAGACGGCAGCCGGTCCCGAGATAAAGCGGCCCCGCAAGCTCCACCCGTGGGTGAATGGAAACATCCGGCTCCATCCAGATGCCCTTTTCGTACCGGCGGGCCTGCAGCCGCACCTCCACCCTCCCATTGAGGACCTCCCGGTGTGCCCGCAAATACTCCTTCAAGTCCCCGATATCACACCAGAAGCCATCCAGCACGCAACCGAAAAGCGGCTCTTCCGCTTCCAGCAGGCGGGGAAAAAGGTCTTTGCTGAAATCGAACATGCGCCCCCCCTCCACCAGGGAAAGCACCTCGGGCTCCAGGATATAGATCCCCGTGTTCACCGTGTCGCTGAACACCTCGCCCCAGCCCGGCTTCTCCAGAAAGCGGTTGATCCGCCCCTCCGGTTCGATCATGACCACGCCGTACTCCAGGGGGTTCTCCACCGATTTCAGGACCAGGGTGGCGACAGCGCCGCGGGCGCGGTGAAACTCCACCGCTTCGGTAAGATCGAAGTCGGTGAGCGCATCTCCGCTGACCACGATAAAGGTTTCGTCGAGCAGGGAGGCGGCGTTCTTGACGCTTCCCGCCGTCCCCAGGGGCTCCTCCTCCACAAAGTAGTGCAGGTTCACCCCGAAGCGCCGGCCGTCACCAAAATGATCTTTGATCTGATCGGGCAGGTACTGCAGCGTCACCGCGATCTCGTGAAATCCGTGTTTCTGCAGCAGCTCCACGCCGTATTCCATGAGCGGGCGGTTCATCACCGGTACCATCGGCTTGGGCCGGTCGCAGGTCAGCGGGCGCAAACGCGAGCCCTCGCCCCCGGCCATGATCACAGCTTTCAAAATCGCTCACCTCTGTTATCTTCATTAAACCGCGACAAATAAAATAAAGATCCGCTCGCCCTTTGGAAAGAATGCCGGAAAATTGAGCGTAAATTCAAGGCCGGCTGTAACGGGGTGGCGGGGAAGAAGCCTGATAAACGGTTTCCCCTTCTCCCTTCCGGGATGCAGATTCCAGGCTGCTGCCACCTTCGCGCCAGCGGCGAGCCCCGGTGGAATAAACAACCCGCTGATATATTTCTTCGTACCGGCGGGCGATGGCGGGCCAGCCGTAGTGTTCAGCCACATCCTTCAGGGCGCGCTGGGAGAGGCGGCGGGCCAGATCGGGATTGCCCAGCAGGAGGCAAATCTGATCCGCCAGCGCGGCAGCGTTCTCCACGGCAACCCTGACTCCGTTGACGCCGTGCTCCACGGTCTCGGCAAACCCCCCGGTGTCGCTCACCACCACCGGCGTCCCCGTGGCCATCGCCTCCAGCGCCACGAGACCGAAGGGTTCATAAAGACTGGGGAAAACAGCTGCATCGGCCAGGGCATAGAGCTGGTTTCGCGTCTCCTCATCGATATAGCCGGCAAAGGTAACCCGGCGATCGATACCGGAGTGTAAACTGAGGCGGTGCAGCTCTTCGCCGTAGGGACCCTGTCCGGCAATGACGGCGCGCACGCCCGGAAACCGCTCCTCGATCTGCGGCAGAGCCTGCAGCAGCACCTGCACCCCCTTCTCCCGCACCAACCGGCCGATAAAAAAGAGAATCTTTTCCCCCGGTGCGGCAAATTGCCGCCGCACCCCCGGATCGGGAGAGGAAACCCGAAAGGCCTCCGCGCGGATCCCGTTGGGGACGATGGAGATTTTGTCCGGCGGCAGATTGAAAACCCCTTCAATCTCTTCCCGCATATAGCGGCTGTTGCAGATCACCCGCCAGGCTTCGTAAGTTAACGACCACTCCACCTCGCCGATGTAGCGCTGCGCATCATTGTGCAGGCCGTGATTGCGGCCAAATTCGGTGGCATGTATGGAGGCGATGAGAGGCAGGCGAAAAATATGCTTGAGCCCTTTGCCGGCATAGGCGACGAGCCAGTCATGGGCATGGACCAGGTCGAAGGGCTGTTCCAGTCCCAGGCGCACCCCCTGCTCCATCATGGCCAGGTTTAACTGGTGAACCCAGGCAAAAAAATTCAGCGGCCGCCCGTGGTAAGGCGCCACCCGGTGGATCATAACTCCGTCTTTTTCCTCGTGCGCCGGCAAATTTTCTTCCAGGGTGGTGATCACCGTTACTTCGTCTCCCTCCTGCACCAGGGCGCGGGAGAGCTCGCTGACCACATGGGCAATGCCGCCGACCACGCGCGGGGGATATTCCCAGGTAAGCATCAGGATACGCATCTGCTCCACTCCATCTTGTTCCGATCTTTAAACGGGAGAAGATCTTTCCCGAAGATTAACCCCTAGTATCCCCCGATTACCAATAATCTTACCCCCTTGGGATCTGTAAAAATAGGGGGCAGTCCCAACCAACAGAGAACTGTCCCCGCAGCCCGGAAACGATCGCTGAATACTGTAAAAACCTTGGCGCCCCCCAAAAGGGGAGAGAAGAGCTCGCAAGTAAAAAGGGCTGCCCCCGTTGAGGACAGCCCCCATCTACTCCTGAAAAACGACCCGAATCGTTTACTCCACCCAGATACGGTAGGCATGCACCGATGACTGGGTATCTACCGATATCCCCGGTGTCCTTTTGGCATGCACCCTGATGTAGCGGTTGCCGCTTACATCACCAACAGTGAGCGACTCGGTCATGTAACCAAATTCGCCTGTTTTATGGATCCGCTTCGTGTAGTTTTCAAAATCCCCCATCTGGTTGTCTGAAACTGCCAGGACAGACGTCCCTTTTTTGGTCTGCTTCCAGGTAATGCGAACAGTGGAAATATCCGAAAAATTGTAAGCGCTGCTGGTGACATAGGTCCTTTCACCGGCGGTAAACCAGTCCAGATGGCCATGAAGATACATGTGGATGCCGTCGCCGTCAGAAGCCGCTATCTCCTGCGTGTTGCTGCCGCCGCCGGAAGAGTAGCCCACCTGCCACGGCTCCACCACGCCGTTCCAGTAGAGTGCCAGAACCTTGATCGAACCGCTGTAGGCCGCGGACAGATTGCCCGCCCCGTCGCGGTACTGCACCTGGACAATCTTGGTCCCGTTGAGCGGGCTGGTTGGCAGGGTCCAGCTCTTCGATCCGCCGTAACTCTCCCAGGCTGTCCAGGTACCGCCGGCATCGCAGAAGCGCATCTGCGTGAGCCCCGA
>JAAZIE010000080.1 GCA_012510305.1 Bacillota bacterium
CCCTCAGGATGACCGAAAAAAAAGAGGCCCTCAGCATGACAGGGTAAAAGAGGCTCTCGCGAGCTTTCGGGTTTTCAAATTTTTTTCTTGGCCAGGTAATAGTCCACCAGGAGCACTTTCAGGATAGCGCTCAAGGGCACGGCGAGGATGATCCCGGTGATTCCGGCCAGCTGGCCGCCGATAAGGATTACCGTAATTACCGTCAGCGGGCTCAAATCCACGGCTTTTCCCAGGAGCAGGGGCGTGAAAACAAAACCGTCAAGAATTTGCGGGATCACGTAAACTGCGAGGATAAGAAAAAAATTGGGCGATCCGGGAAGCAGGCTTAAAAGCAGCCCCGGCACGGCAGCCAATACCGGCCCGATGTAGAGGACGATGTTAAAAATACCGGCCAGGGCGCCCAGCAGGATGGCAAAAGGCAGCCCCACCACAGCCAGCCCCCCTCCGGTAAGCAAACCCACAAATAATGATCTCGTCAGGGTGCCGCGGATAAAGGCGCCCACCTTCTGATCAACAATGCCCAGGATATGAACCACATCTTTTTGGTAGATCCGCGGCGCCAGCAGGGTAAGATTGTTCTTCGCTCTTTCCAGGTCCTGGACCAGGTAAAAGACCAGAAAGATGAGCATAAGCCCCATCCAGGCCTTCGAGACCAGCGCCATGGAAAAATTGGCCAGGTGTTTAAGAAGCTGCTGCACCATGCCGGGCGCTTCACTGGTAAAAGCGCTGTAGTATTCGGTGAGCTTCTCAGCCAGCTGAAGGTTAAAACGCGCGTCCAGCTCGGAAAGCTTTTCAATAAACTCCGGCCATTCACCGACCACCTCCGAGGTGACGAAATTGGCCAGCTCGGAAAGCTCGATGATGAGCCCGGGGATGAGCAGGTAGAAAAAAAGGAACATGAAAAAGAGGACTACCAGCACGGCGCTGGCTGCCGCCAGAAGCGGGGGAAAGCGGCGGCTGATCAAAAATCTTACCGGCGGCAGGAGCAGGTAGACGATAAACAGAGCGATGACAAAAATAGTGATGATAGGCGCCAGCTTGATCAGCATGATAATCAAGGCTCCCGCCCCGGCAAAAGCGAGGGTGAATTTTAGCGCCAGGCTCCATTCCTTGTCTTTAATCAACGGCAACCCCTTCTCTGCAAGAAGATTTTTACTCTACCTCGATAGAATTTTAACATGAGCAGGGCCAAAAAGGAAGTTCTCCATGCTTAATCACGAGCAGGGAAGCGTTCTTTCCCTTTCTGCACCGGGTCATAAAAAAAGCCGCCGCCGCTTATATATAAAACAACCTGCGTAAGGGAGCGGCTTGATCAAATGAAAGCCCTGGGCGGAGCACTGTCTGCGCTGGCACTGCTGGCGGTAGGTTTCCTGCTGCTGCCTGCCCCGGAAAATACTCCGGCGGCGGGTACCTTTGTTACACTGTGGCTGCTGATCACGGGAATCTCAGCCCTTTCTTTTGGCCGTGAGCTCTGGAGACTGCTGCGGTTAAGGCAGATCCGCAAGCGCTGGGCTGCGGCGGCAAAAAGGAAGCAGCGCCTTCCCCAACGCGATTTTTCGCGCGTGAGCTACCTGCGGGAGCGGGAGAGACACTTAGATTAAACCGGGTTCGGGGAGCGATCACCACCCAGTTCACGTCTAACCGGTAGTCCTTTCCCTCCAGGGTCAGCTTGCGCCGGTGCAGCAGGGCCACGACCAGCTCCGGCTCCAGCTCTTCAAGAACGCTGCCGATTAAAGGAGCCGTAATTTCGCCGGCCTGGCGCTGCAGTTCCAGCTCCTCAAAATCATCGAGCTCACCGGTGATCACCAGTTCAACGGAAGAAACCTTCTCAGCAGGACGATCCGCCCACAGGGCTTCGCCGCGGGCAAGCCTCTCCGTAGTTTCAAAGAGCTCCACCTTAAGCTTCTCTTTATCCCAGTAAATCTTTTCCAGGCGGGCGGCATGGAACAGGTGAACCAGCAGCCCGCCGGCGATGATCCCCAAAAACAGCAGGCCCAGCTTCCGCGGCATGCTCAGCGGTGGGAGCCCAGCGACATGATGATCAGGTAACCGAGATGGGCGCCAAGAAAAGCGCATCCTACAACCAGCAGCTGCCTGGTGAGATCGCCGATATGCCTGCCCAGAACCCCCGCTTCAAAGGTCCTGATTACGCCGAAGGTGCCGCCCAGGGCGGCAACCAGGGCCCATATTTTTAACTCGGCAGCCAACTCGTGCATGGTTTTTAGCGGGGGCCGGTTCAGCAGGGCTGCGCCCAGCGAGCCCAACAGGCTGCCTCCCAGGTTCACTCCCAGGGCCACGCAAAATGTCAATAACAGGGTGACCAGAAAGTTCTCCTTGCCCATAATAGATCATCCTTTGGCAAATAAGTATGCCCTTGACAGGAAATAGTTGCCGAGAAGTAGAAATAAGTTTTAGCATAATTGCCAGACGGAGTGTGAAAATTGTCGAAACAGAACTTTGTCCACCTGCACTGCCATACCGAATACAGCCTGCTCGACGGAGCCGCCCGGATCAAGGACCTGGTCCGGCGGACAGCCGAGCTGGAGATGCCCGCCGTGGCGATTACCGATCACGGAGCCATGTTTGGGGTAGTCGATTTTTACAAAGAAGCTTCGAAAGCCGGGGTAAAGCCGCTCATCGGCTGCGAGGTTTACGTAGCCCCGCGCTCGCGCCTGCAAAAAGAGCCCAAGCTGGACGATTACCAGTACCACCTGACCCTCCTGGCAAAAGACCAGGAAGGGTACCGCAATCTCATGCGCATTGTCTCCGCCGGCTACATCGAGGGGTTTTACTACAAGCCGCGCGTAGATCATGAGCTGCTGTCAAAACACCGCTCCGGGCTCATCGCCCTGAGCGGCTGCCTGGCCGGGGAGATCCCTTCCCGGCTAAACCGGGGCCGGGACAGCGAAGCCCGCGAACTGGCCGGCCGTTACCGGGAGATCTTCGGCGCTGATAATTTTTACCTGGAGCTGCAGGACCACCGCCTCCCGGAACAGCAAGCGGTAAACAAGGGGCTGTGCAACCTCGCCCGGGATCTGGGAACAGGGCTTGTGGCGACGAACGACGTGCACTATATCTCCCGCGAAGATGCCGCCATACACGATGTCCTGCTCTGTATACAAACCGGCAAAACGATTCACGACAGCAACCGCATGAAATTTGAAACCGACGAATTCTATTTCAAGAGCCCCGCCGAGATGGCGGAACTATTTCGGGAGCGAACGGAAGCGCTGCAGAACACCCTGGAAATAGCAGACCGCTGCCGGGTTGATTTTCGTTTTGACCGCCTCTATCTGCCCGAATATGACCTTCCCCCAGAGGTGGGGGAGGCCGGAGACTACCTTGAACAGCTCTGCCGCAAGGGGCTGAAGAAGCGCTACCGCGAGATAACGGAATCGCTGGAGGAGCGGCTAACGTACGAGCTTAAAATTATCAACCAGATGGGCTATGCGAACTACTTTTTGATCGTTTGGGACCTGATCAAGTATGCCCGCAGCACCGATGTGCTGGTGGGGCCCGGCCGGGGTTCCGCCGCCGGCAGCCTGGTCTCTTACTGCCTGGGGATTACCGATATCGACCCCATCGGGAACGCCCTTATTTTTGAGCGTTTCCTGAACCCGGACCGCGTCTCCATGCCCGATATCGATATCGACTTCTCCGACGACAAGCGCAACCTTGTGCTCAACTACGTGGCCGAAAAATACGGCGCCGAAAGGGTGGCCCAGATCATCACCTTCGGCACGATGGCCGCCCGCGGGGCGGTTCGCGACGTGGGCCGCGCCCTGGCGTTTGCTTACGGCGATGTGGACCGCATCGCCAAAATGATCCCCAACGAGATCGGCATGACCATCGGGCGGGCGCTGAACCAGAGCAAGGAGCTGCAAGCGATTTACCGGGAAGATGAACGTTACCAAAAACTTTTGGATACCTCCATGGCGGTGGAGGGGATGCCCCGCCACGCCTCCACCCACGCCGCCGGGGTGGTCATTTCCGCGAACCCCTGGTCCGCCATGTTCCCCTTTTGAAAACCAACGACCAGGCGATCATGACCCAGTTTCCCATGGGCACGCTGGAACAGCTGGGGCTTTTGAAGATGGACTTTTTGGGGCTAAAAACGCTGAGCATCATTGAAGAAACCCAGGCTCATATCCGCCGCCGCTACGATCGCGAGCTTGTTTTAAGCGAGATCCCTTTGGATGACCGGCCCACATACGAGCTGCTTTCGCAGGGCGAGACCACGGGCATCTTTCAGCTGGAAAGCGCGGGCATGCGCAACGTGCTCCGCGAACTGCTGCCCAATACTTTTGCCGATATTATCGCCGTCGTCGCCCTCTACCGGCCCGGCCCGATGGAGCAGATCCCCGTATTTATCAACAGCAAGCACGGCCGTGAGCCGATCAACTATCCGCACTCGGTCCTGGAACCCATTTTAAAAGAGACCTACGGCGTTATCGTTTACCAGGAACAGATCATCGAGATTGCCGCCACCATGGCCGGTTTTTCGCTGAGCCAGGCCGACCTGCTGCGCCGGGCCATCGGTAAAAAGAAAAAGGAAATTCTGGATCAGCAGCAGGAGCTTTTTATCAGCGGCTGCCTGGAGAAGGGTTTTACGCGCCGGCTGGCGGAAGAGATCTACAACCTTATTTTAAAATTCGCTTCATACGGCTTCAACAAGTCTCACGCCGCCGCCTACGCCCTCATCGCCTACCAGACCGCTTACATGAAGGCAAACTATCCGGTGGAATTTATGGCTGCACTGATGACCGGCTATTGCAGCAACAGCGATAAAACAGCCCTGTATATCGCCGACTGCCGGCGCCAGGGGATCGAGGTTTTGCCGCCCGATATCAACGAAAGCGAGACCAACTTCACCGTGGCCGACCAGAAAAGGATCCGTTTTGGCCTGGCTGCGGTGAAGAACGTCGGTGCCGGGGCCATTGAATCGATCCTCAAGGCGCGCCGCGAGCGCCCTTTTCGCTCGCTGCGAGACTTCTGCTCCCGGATTGACGGCCGCCTCTGCAACCGCAAGGCCCTGGAGAGCCTGGTTAAATGCGGCGCTTTCGACGCCCTGGACGGGCACCGGGCCCAGTATCTCGCCTCGCTGGAGGAAGCCATTAGCGAGGGGCAGCTCGTCCAGAGAGAGCGGCAAAACGGGCAGATCACCATGTTTTCGCTGATGGACCGGCAGAGCAAAGAGGATCTTATAGAAGACCGGCTTCCGGAGATCGAAGAATTTTCGGACAAGGAAAGGCTGGCCCTGGAAAAGGAGATGCTCGGGTTTTACATTTCCGGGCATCCGCTGGAGCAGTACCGCCCCCTGCTGGAGCGAATTACCGGCCTCACCGATTGCGCCTCGCTGAAAGAAGCCCGGGACCGGAGCACGGTCAAGGTGGGGGGAGTGGTCAGCCAGGTTCGCTCCATCTATACAAAAAAAGGGCGCCCCATGGCTTTCGTCAGGCTGGAGGATCTGACCGGCAGCGTGGAGATCATCGTTTTTAGCGATCTTTACGAAAAGCGCAGCGATATCTTCCAGGAAGACAGCCCCCTGGTGGTACAGGGAAAAATAGACCTTAAAGAAGAGGAAGAGGTGAAGATCATCGCCGATTCGGCGGTGCAGCTGCCTCGTGAACCGAGGCAGCTTTTTATCAAAATCGGCGCCGCCACCGCTCCGCCGGCCCTGGCGAAGCTCAAACAGGTCCTCCGTTCAGCAAAGGGGGGCCTGCCGGTGTACCTTTTCTTTGAGAAAGAAAAAAAGATGATCATGCTCGATGAAAGCTTTCAAGCTTCCGCAGAACCGCCTTTTCTAAAGAAAATAGAAAAACTGCTCGGTGCCGGCTCCACCCGCCTGGAAGA
The DNA here is from genome assembly GCA_012510305.1 of Bacillota bacterium. Taxonomy (GTDB): domain Bacteria; phylum Bacillota; class Dethiobacteria; order DTU022; family DTU022; genus JAAZPQ01. Next base: position 5,854 of record JAAZIE010000080.1, read on the forward strand.
GTTAAAACCGGGCCTGTGGCATACGCTAACGAAAGGGTGATGGAGCGTGCAAAAAATTGCAGTTTTGACCAGCGGCGGCGATGCTCCGGGGATGAACGCCGCCATCCGGGCGGTGGTGCGGGCCGGGATCTCTTACGGGATGGAAGTGCACGGTATCGAAAGGGGTTTCTCCGGGCTCGTTGGCGGCGACAACTCAAGAGTTTTTGACCTGGGAGCGGTGGCCGGGATTATTCACCGGGGCGGAACGATCCTGCATACGGCGCGCTCGACGGAGTTCTACGAAAAAGAGGCCCAAGAACAAGCTGCCCGCCGGATGCTGGAGGCGGGCCTGGAAAGCCTGGTTGTAATCGGGGGGAGCGGCTCTTTTCGCGGAGCACAGGCGCTCCAGGAGCTGGGGGTAAAGGTGGTCGGGATTCCGGCGACGATCGACCACGACATCCCCGGCACTGACAGCTCCATCGGCTTTGATACGGCGGTCAATACAATTCTGGAGGCGATCACCCGCCTTCGTGACACCGCCACTTCGCATGAGCGCATCTTTGTTGTCGAAGTGATGGGCCGCGAAAGCGGCTATATCGCCCTGGCGGCAGGCATCGCCGGCGGAGCCGAAGCGATCATCATTCCAGAAATCAAACCCGACCTGGACCAGATCTGCCGCCGCCTCCTGGAAGGGATTGCCCGTAAAAAAACACATAGTTTGATCCTGGTCGCCGAAGGGGCGGCCGGCGCCTACGATATCGGTCAAAAAGTTCACCAAAAAACGGGCCTGGAGACGCGGGTGGTGGTCCTGGGCCATATCCAGCGCGGCGGAACCCCGTCGGCAGTGGACCGGCTCCTGGGCAGCCGCATGGGTGCAGCAGCGGTAACCCTGCTGCACCGGGGTTACAGCGGGCTGATGGCGGCACAGCGGGGCACTGAAATCGTGGCCGTACCGCTGGCCAGAAGCTTTATCGGCGGCAGGGCTTTTCCAGAAGACCTTTATGAGCTGTCGCTGGTACTGGCCCGGTAAACGGGGCCGCGGATTGCGAGAGGAGGGAAGTCTTGCGTCGTACAAAAATTATTGCAACTATTGGCCCAGCTTCTGAAAGCCCGGAAACAGTTGCCGCTTTAATCGAAGCGGGCATGGATGTAGCACGGCTGAACCTCTCACACGGCGAGAGCGAGGACCACTGGCGGCGCCTCCGGACCATACACGAAGTGAGCCGGGAGCTGAACACCATTGTCGCCATTTTGGTGGACACCAGGGGGCCGGAGGTGCGCATCGGGCGGCTCCCCGAAGAGGGCATTCTTCTGAAAAAAGGAGCGCCGCTCGTTTTAACCACCGCCCCGGCAACCGGCGGCGCGGAGACGCGTCCGCGCAACGCCGCGATCAACTACGTCATCAGCTACCTCTGACCGCGGAGCCGGACGATCGGAGAACCACCATGATCCAGGCACAA
>JAAZIE010000081.1 GCA_012510305.1 Bacillota bacterium
CCCTCGGGGTTTACCGTGGTCAAAGATAAATACCTGTGGAGCGTGGTGCCGAAAAGCGTCATGTTCGGCTATATCCGTCCACAAAATTACAAGGATGAAATGAAAGCGCTGATTGCAAAAAGACGGCTCAACAACCCGCTTCACTATACCGCGGATATAAATTTGAAACGCCGTTTTTCACTGTTCAAATCACGGTTGGGGCACATCTACAAGTATCGCAAATACCTGGGCAACAGCACTCCCCTGAACCGGGCTCCCTCCACCCCTGCTTTACGGTGGACGCCGGAAGGAAAGAAATGATTCCCGCAGCGAGAGGAGACCGGCAAAAATGCTGGGGGTAATCGGCGGCATGGGTCCCCAGGCGACTGTATATTTCTTGCAGGGGATCATTGACCAAACCGATGCCGGTTGCGATCAGGAACATATCCCCATGATTATTCTCAACCATACCACCATGCCCGATCGGACCGCAGCTATCCTTTCGGGAAACAAAACCGAAATCTGCGAAGCCCTTCTGCGGGACGCCCGGATGCTGGAGAAAAACGGCTGCAGCGCCATCGTTATCCCCTGCAACACCTCGCATTATTTTGTCGACGAGATCCAAAAAGGCATCTCCATCCCCATTATTCACATGGCCCGGGAAACGATAAACCGGGTTTCCGAAACCAGGCCCGGCATCAAGAAGCTGGCGATCCTGGCCACCAGCGGAACCATTCAGTCGGGAGTTTATCACCGGGAATGCCTGAAGAAGGGCTTCGAACCCTGCGCCCCCTCACCGGAAAAACAGCTGCTGCTGATGGATATAATTTACCGGGAAATAAAAAAGAAGAGGCCGGGCAGCCTCTCCAAGTTTTTGGAGGTGGAGCGAGAGATCAAAGCCGCAGGCTGCGAAGCGGCAATTCTCGCCTGCACCGAGCTTTCCTGCTTCGCGCGCCAGGTTGAACTGCCGGAATATTATATTGACGCCATGGATATCCTCATCGACAAAACAGTGCAGTTCTACGGAAAAGGGAAAAAGGGATGAAAGAAGAACCACCGGGTGAGAATTTAAAACCGGCGGGTGTAAAATAGCGGACACCCTGTGCCGGGCGTCCGCTGTTAACCTGGTTATGCCGTGCGGTTAAACGCTATTCCTTCTCTTTTTCCGCTTCAGCAGCCGCGATCACCTGCTCCGCCGCCTGGTGCGGCACCTCCTCGTAGTGTGAAAAGGCCATGGTGAAAAAGCCGCGCCCCTGGGTCATTGAGCGCAGATCAATGGAGTAGCGGAACATTTCGGCCATGGGCACCTGGGCGCGGATCTTCTGCAGCTCGCCCGCCGAGTCCACACCCTGGATCCGGCCCCGCCGTCCGTTAAGATCGCCCATGATATCACCCATGAAGGCATCGGGAACAGTGATCTCCACGTTCATCACCGGCTCAAGCAAAACCGGTTGGGACTGCTCTACTCCCCTGCGAAAAGCCATCGCCGCGGCGATCTTGAAAGCCATTTCTGAAGAATCCACCGTATGGTAAGAACCGTCCACCAACCTTACTCCTATATCGACTACGGGATAGCCGGCGAGAACGCCCTCTTCCATGGCTTCGCGGATCCCTTTTTCTACAGCGGGGACATACTGCTTCGGAACCACACCGCCGAAAATTTTATCTTCAAAAAGAAAGCCCTCTCCCGACGCCAGCGGTTCCAGTTCCAGGAAAACGTGCCCGTACTGCCCTCTCCCTCCGGTCTGCTTCTTGTGCCTTCCCTCTACCTTGGTCTGCCCTTTGATCGTCTCTTTATAAGGCACCTTCGGTGTAGAAAGGTCCACCTCGACGCCGAACTTTTGGGCCAGGCGGCTGACAATAATCTCCAGGTGCAGCTCCCCCAGTCCGGAGATGACGGTCTCGCGTGTCTCCGCCCGCCGTTCCAGGCGAAAGGTGGGATCTTCCTCCAGGAAGCGGGACAGGCCGCTGCTCACCTTTTCCTCGTCCCCCTTGGTTTTGGGCTCCACGGCAAAGGAGATCACCGCGTCGGGAAAACCGATGGGTGGAAATTGGAAGGGGCTGCCGCGATCGCAAAGGGTATCACCGGTGGCCGTCTGTTGAAGCTTGGCCACGGCGGCAATATCGCCGGCAACGACCTGCTCCATCGAAACCTGGTCCTTTCCCCGCATGGAAAAAACCTGCCCCACCCGCTCGCTCTTGCCCCTGTTGGCGTTGTACACTTGCGAATCGGGTTTGAGCATCCCGGAGTAGACCCGGAAATAGTTGATCCGCCCCACGTAAGGATCGGCCAGGGTCTTGTAGACAAGGGCGGCAAAAGGCTCCTCCGGGGAAGGGTTGCGGGTTAGCTCTTCTTCATTTTCCGGATGAACCCCGCTGATATCACCCCGTTCAAGCGGTGAGGGAAGAAAGCGCTCCATAAAATCGAGCAGCGGCGCGCTGCCAAAATTGGAAACGGCGGCACCGCAAAGCACCGGGGTAACCTTTCTCTCTAAAATGCCGCGGCGCAAGCCCTGCCGGAGCTCCTCTATTTCCAGGGTTTCGCCTTCAAGATACTTCAGCAGCAGCTCGTCGTCTGTTTCAGCCACCGCCTCGATGAGCTTCTCCCTGAGCGCCCCGGCCTGCTCAAGCAGCTCCCCGGGGATATCGCCGGTATCAACTTTTTTGCCGTCATCGGAAAAATATAACGCTCTTTCTTCAACCAGGTCCACGACCCCTTTAAAACTTTCCTCTTTGCCGATAGGCAGGTGCACCGGAACCACGTTCATGCCAAAATGTTTTTGCAGCTGCTCCATGGCACCGTCAAAATCAGCGTTTTCACGATCCAGCTTATTCATGAAAACCAGGCGGGGCAGCCCGAAGTCATCGGCATATTGCCATACCTTTTCGGTGCCCACCTCCACCCCGGAAACAGCACAAACGACCACTGCGCAGCAGTCGGCCACGCGAAGAGCGCCGATCAGATCACCGATAAAATCAAAGTAGCCGGGTGTATCTAAAAGGTTGATCTTGACGCCGCCCCATTCCAGGGGAGCCAACCCCACGTTGATGGTAACCTGCCTTTTGATCTCGTCGGGATCATAGTCGGTCGTGGTGGTTCCCGCTTCAATATTTCCCTGGCGGTTGATCGCCCCGCTGGTAAAAAGAAGCGCTTCGGTTAGAGAGGTCTTACCGGCACCCCCGTGCGAGATTAGAGCAACATTGCGGATCGCTTCGCTGGCATAACTTTTCATCGATCATCGCCTCCTCCGTACTGCTTACAGCCGGTATCGTCAAAACCAAGCCCGGCCGCCGCCGACTGCCGGGGCCGGCTCGTAACAAAGTCCGTTCCAACGTTCATTATAGCCGAACAGGATAAAAATTTAAATCCATCTCTTTCTGCCGGACCCCGTTAGACAGGATAGATCAGGTGGGCCCCCTCCCGCCGGAGAAGCGCCCTGTCCACAGAGGAAAAACGCGTAAAATCAAGTTCCTTATTGCCGGCAGCCGCCCGGCCCGCCCTGTTCCCCTGCCCGGACTCGGCCAGCGGGGGGAGCAGCCCCCGGCGCCTTTTAAAAAAGTCAAGCGCCACGTTGGGAAAAAGAATATAGGAGAGCAGGTCTTCTTCCTGGACCATGTACTCGGCAATTTCATGCCGCGCTGCGGGCAGTTGAGGCTCCATCAGATCGGCCGGCCTGGCGGTAACCGGTTTTTCATCTCCCAGGACCTGCCGTAAAATGGCAGGGTTGATCTCGCCCGGCGGACGCCCGTATAGACCGCGCAGATAATTTTTTATTTCTGTGGAGACCATCTTGTAGCGCTTACCCAGGAGCACATTGACGACCGCCTGGGTCCCGACGATCTGGCTGCTGGGAGTTACCAGCGGTGGATAACCGAGGTCGGCGCGGACGCGGGGGACCTCTTCCAAAACCCGGGGCAGCAGATCCAGGGCATCCTGCTCAGCCAGCTGCGAGGAGAGATTGGAGATCATCCCACCCGGTATCTGGTAACGGAGCACGTTGGTATCCACCCCCATGATCACGTTGCGGGGGATCTCGTAGCACCCGGCAACCCCCTTGAAATGCTCGCTGATCCGGGCAAGCATCTGCAGATCCAGCCCGGTGTCATAAGGCGTCCCCTGCAGCGCCGCGACCATGCTGTCTGCGGGAGGCTGGCTGGTCCCCAGGGAGAGGGTGGCGCTGACAACATCGACTACATCGGCACCGGCCTCGATTCCCTTCAGGTAAGACATCGAGGCCATCCCGCTCGTGTAATGGCAGTGCAGCTGGACCGGCAGGCCCACCTCTGCCTTCAGGCGGCGCACCAGTTCAAAGGCGTCGGCCGGCGACAGCAGCCCGGCCATATCTTTAATACAGATGGAGTCGGCGCCCATTCCCCGGAGCACCTCCGCCAGCTCAACGAAGTGGGTGATGTTATGCAGCGGGCTGATCGTGTAACTCAGCGCTGCCTGGACATGGGCACCTTCTTCTTTGGTCGCCCGCATGGCCTGCTCCATGTTGCGCGAGTCGTTTAAAGCGTCGAAGATCCGGATGATATCGATACCGTTACCGACCGCCCGCTTTATAAATTCTTGGACTACGTCATCGGCGTAATGGCGATACCCCACTATATTTTGACCGCGCAGGAGCATCTGCAGCCGTGTCTGTTTAAAAAGAGAGCGCAGTCGGCGCAGCCTTTCCCAGGGGTCCTCGTCAAGAAAACGCATGCAGGCATCGAAAGTGGCCCCGCCCCAGACCTCCAGCGAATGATAACCCACCCGGTCCATCAGCTCCGCGGCCGGGGTCATCTCCCCCAGGCGCATCCTTGTAGCCAGAAGAGACTGGTGGGCATCGCGTAAAGTAGTGTCGGTAATGCCGACTTTTTTCCGACCGGTCATCCGCCCCGCCCCCTTTAAAAATACTTTATTTTATGGTTCCAGTTGATCTGCGGCCGCAGATCCGAGATAGCGTCCCCAAACCAGTGCCTCCGTTAGCGCCACGCCGGGGATAACCGTTTCCCCGTTAAGCCCTCCCGCCGTTTCCCCCAGGGCGTAAAGCCCTTTTACCGGCTCTTTGTTCCGGAGGACCAAACCAGCGTCGTTCACCGCAATTCCGCCGAGGCAGTATACCGCCACCGGCTTTATCCTGCAGCCCAAAAAAGGCTTTTCCGGTTGCCTGAAACGGCGGCTCAGCTCCGGCAGCCGGAGCCGGTAGTGCTTCATGAAAGCATCGATACCGCTGTAACGAGGCCAATCCGGCTTCTGCTTCGGTTTCAGCCCCGCTTCAGGTACAAGCAGGTATGCGCTTTGGGAAGGGCTTTCCAGAAGAAGACCCACCAGCTCGTTTCTCTGAAGCTCTGAAAACAAAAAGATCTCGCGATCAAGGATCATCAAAGTCTCCACAGGCGGTTCCCCCAGGGCTTGCCCCTGCTTTTCTTCCACGGCGGGAGCGTAGGAAAAAGCCGTCTCGCTGACCAGGTCCAGCCCGGCTTCGCGGGCCAGCGCCACACCTCTTCCCCCGCCGCTGCCGATCCAGGGGGCCACAGCGGTGCCCGGTGCCAGTTCGCCCACCTGCGCGGGGTCGCCTAGAAAACCGCCGTCCGCCAGAATAACCGCCGGGGCGTAGACGTCGTTATAAACTCCGGCGGTATCGGTGAAGCCGGCGCCGGCAACACTGTCGCCATCCTGCAGCAGCTCTTCCAAAACCGCGCCCTCGATAAAACGGACTCCTTCCTGGCAGGCTTTCTCTTTTAGCAGGCTGTGAACCTGGTCGTAAGAGCGGTTTTGGGGAATAACCCCGTCGGGCCCGGGCTCTACCTTCAAACCCGTTTCCCTGGAAAGCCAGGCCAGATCTTCCGAAGCGTTCCGGTAAAGGAGATCAAAGTGCCATTTCTGATAGCCGCTCCATCCGCGGTCAGCGATCAACTTCTTGAAGGAGCCGGCAGATTTTCGGGGACGGAGAAAGCCCTCTTCCCACATCCAGCGCTCCCCAGGGGATTCCCCGGAAAAGAGAACCACCGAAGCACCTCTCCGGGAGGCTTCCAGGGAGGCGGCCAGCCCGCCGATGCCATCACCTATGATTACCAGGTCGGCACTTATCGGCAGCGCCTTATCCTCGCTCAACCCGGGTTCAAAACCGCAACCGGAGAGCAGAAATAAGGTTGCCACAAAAAAACCCAAGGTGCGGCGGTACCGGGCTTTCATTATCTCCCTTCCTCCTCGGGAAGGGAGATCAGATCCATGACCCGATCCCCCTCGTCAAGGCGGATCAGGATTACTCCCCGGGCATAGCGGCCCATCATGGAAACCTCCGCTGTTTTTTGGCGAATAACCAGGCCTTCGGCGGTGACGATAATAAAATCATCGGCTTTTTCGCTCATTACCATAAAACCGGTCAGGGGCCCGCTTTGCTCTGTCGTCTTCATCCCCACCAGGCCCCGCCCGGCACGGCGCTGGGCCCGGAACTCATCCAGAAGCACCCTTTTCCCGTAACCGGCCTCGGAAGCCATGAGCACAATTTTGCCTCTGCTAACCAGGTCGGCCCCGATAACCCGGTGCGGCGGTTGCAACGCCACCGCTTTCACCCCGCGGGCAACCCGGCCCATGGGACGCACATCGGTTTCAGGGAAGCGGATGAAGTAGCCTTCATCGGTGCCGATAATAATCTCCTCTGCACCGTTGGTCAGGTTTACCGAGATCAGTTCATCATCATCCAAAAGAGCGATGGCAATGAGACCGGTTTTTCTGGCATTGCGATAATCCTTCAGCGGAGTTTTCTTGATATACCCGCGGGCGGTTACCGCGACCAGGTAGCTGCCCTCAGCGTACTCCTTAATCGGCAGGCTGGCGGTAATATATTCTCTTTTCTCCAAGGGCAGCAGGTTAACCATAGCCATACCCCTGGCCTGGCGGCTTGCCTCCGGTATCTCGTAGATATTTAACAGGTAGACCTTCCCCCGGTTGCTGAAACAGAGCAGCTTGTGGTGGGTGGAAGCAAAGTAACACTGCTCCACCAGGTCATCTTTACGCATCTGCATGCCCACGATACCCCTGCCGCCCCGGCGCTGGCTGCGGTAAGTTGCCGCCGGCAGCCTTTTGATATAGCCGCGGTCGGTGATCGTAATCACCACGTCTTCATCGAGTATCAGGTCGGTCAGCTCCAGATCGACTGTTTCGGCGACGATCTGGGTGCGGCGCTCATCGCCATATTTCTCCTTAACCTCCTGCAGCTCGTCGCCGATAATGCTCATCAGCAGCGCTTCATCGGCCAGAATGCGGCGCAGGTGGGAAATCCTCTCTACCAGCGCCCGGTGCTCTTCTTCCAGCTTGGACTGCTCCAGGCGGGTCAAGCGCTGCAGGCGCAGATCCAGAATCGCCTGGGCCTGTATTTCTGAGATCGAGAGCAGCTCCATCAAGCCG